>JAFSLR010000409.1 GCA_017448375.1 Synergistaceae bacterium
AGAAAATGCCATTGATACACCGAGACCCTTTCGACAGAATCATAACTGCAACGGCAATCGAAGAAGGCTTGACACTCTTGACGAATGACAGCAATATAACTCAATATGACGGAGTAAAAACACTCTGGTAAATCACAAAAGGAGGAAACTTAATTTTGGCACGAAACATAACACCGAGAAAAGAAAACTATTCGCAGTGGTATCTTGACGTAATCAAAGCAGCCGAACTCGCTGACTATGCCCCCGTTCGCGGCTGTATGGTAATCCGTCCCACAGGCTATGCGCTCTGGGAGAACATTCAATCCAAACTTGACGCTGAGTTCAAACGCACCGGACATGTAAACGCATATTTCCCGCTCCTTATCCCCGACTCGTTCTTCAGGAAGGAAGCCGAACACGTTGAAGGTTTTGCGCCCGAACTCGCTATGGTTACTCACGCAGGAGGCGAAAAGCTCGAAGAACCTTACGCCGTCCGCCCAACATCAGAGACAGTTATCGGCTACATGTACTCGAAATGGATTCAGTCATGGCGCGATTTGCCCGTTCTCATCAACCAGTGGTGCAACGTAATGCGATGGGAGAAACGCCCCCGACTCTTTCTGCGAACGTCCGAATTTCTTTGGCAGGAAGGACACACTGCCCACGAAACCGAGCAGGAAGCACGCGAGGAAACTATAAGAATGCTCAACGTCTACAAGAAAGTACTTGAGGAAGAATTAGCCGTTCCGATTCTTTCGGGCGAAAAGACAGCTGGCGAACGTTTCCCCGGAGCTGAAGACACTTACACTTGCGAGGCAATGATGAGCGACACAAAAGCGTTACAGTCAGCTACGAGTCATTTCTTGGGTCAGAATTTCGCAAAGGCTTTCGAGATTCAATACCAGAACAGAGACGGCGAATTGTCTCACTGCTGGACTACAAGCTGGGGACTCTCAACTCGTTCAATCGGCGCGCTAATCATGACTCATTCGGACGATGACGGACTCGTTATTCCGCCCCGAATTGCTCCCGTTAAGGCCGTAATTCTCCCAATCTCAAAAGACGAGTCAATCGCAGCAAATGAAATTCTCCCGAAAGCAAAAGATTTATCCGCAAGACTCGATGACGAATTAGGCGGAATGTTCACGAAGGTTGATACTGACTTCCATATGAGGCCGGGCGACAGATTTTTCGCTCACCTTCAGAAGGGCGTACCGTTACGGCTCGAACTCGGAGAGAAAGACATCGCAGCAGGTACTGTCAGACTCGTACGAAGGGACACAGGCACAAAGATTGATGTCTCAAATGATGAAGTTATCCCAGCCGTTAAGAAAGTGTTATCCGACATTCAGAAGAATCTTTTTGCAAGGGCTAAAGAGTTCCGAGAGGCTAATACTCATGACGCTTCAACGTATGATGAGATGAAAGAAATTATTGCCGACAAAGGCGGATTCGTTCGGGCTTATTTCGGAGGCTCAAAGGAAGATGAGACTCGAATCCGTGAAGAAACTGGCGCAACTCCCCGCGTTATTCTGCCGGGAAATGAAACGGGTAAATGTATCATCACTGGCAATGACGGCGCAAGGCTCACAGTTTTTGCGAAGGCGTATTAACTCATGCCGGAAACTTTTGAAGCTGATTTAGTTTTTGCAGGAGGAGGAAATTATCTTCCTTCTGCTGACTTGTGGATGGTTATTGACGTTCTCAGGGCTACAACCGTAATGACTCGATGGTTTGAACTCGGAGGCACTGAGCTTTACCCCGTAAAAACTCCCGATGAGGCACGCGGACTCGTAAACGAACTCAAAGCGCGCGGTTCATCACCTTTGCTTATGGGTGAAGTGAACGGAATACCCCCTGAAGGTTTCGACATGGGTAACTCTCCTTTGGATTTGAATTATGACGTTATACGCGCTCATTATTGCGGGGTCATGTCAACAACTAACGGTACAGGAGCTTTGCTTGAGGCTGAATCTTCAGGCTGCCCGGTAATGGCCGTAAGTTTCAGGAATTATTCTGCATGTCTGGATCACGCTTTGACGATTGGGACTCGCATTGGGATTTTGTGTTCGGGAAGAAAACACCGTCCGTCTTGGGAAGATACTTTATGCGCCGGAGCTGTGATTGAAGAATTGTCGCGTCATGGTGAAGTCCTTATGTCAGACAGCGCAAGAATAGCCCTTACCTTATGGCAGAATCGCGGAAACGACACCGAATCTTACGTAAGGAAATCAAATCACGCCCAGTACTTGAAGCAAATCGGTTACAGCGATGATATATCGTTTGCGTGTGAAATTGATTCGTCAACAGTCGTACCAATGTTAGCAGAAAATGAAGAACGCACAGTCTTGCGGGCAGTCTCAGGAAGTGCGAGGCCGTATCAGCGTGAAAATGATAGAATTACGCCTGAAATCAAAAATAAAACTGATCCGTTCGAGGAATTATTAGCATACACAAGAAAGAAGGCTTGAAACTTTGAAGACATTATATCTTGACTGCTTTGCCGGGATTGCGGGTGATATGTTCATAGGGGCATTGCTTAATCTTGTGCCTAACCCCGAAATTATAAGGGACGAAATCAAGAAGATTCACGCTCTTGATTCCG
>JAFSLR010000055.1 GCA_017448375.1 Synergistaceae bacterium
AAAGAATTGGTCAAGTTGTACCAAGAATTATACAAGTAGCTTAGGTGATAGACTTTCTTTCTGTTTCTGGTAAAATTTTCATCACTTCAGCGCGTTAAAGTGCTGGAGAATTTTCTTGCAGGAGATGTATTATCCCATGAAGAAATTTTTACTCGTCCTCGCCCTCATCATGGCTCTTTGTTCGTGCGCGTTCGCTGAAACCGACTCCGAATACGTAAAGGCAAAAGGCGTTCTCGTTGTCGGAATAACTGACTTCAAGCCAATGGACTACAAGAACGAAAAAGGCGAATGGATCGGTTTTGACGCTGACTTGGCACGGGCATTCGCTGAGAGTCTCGGTGTGAAAGTTGAGTTTCAGGAAATCGAATGGAACAACAAAATCCTTGAGCTTGACGGCAAAAATATCGACTGCGTTTGGAACGGTATGACACTCACCCCCGAAGTTAAATCCTCAATGAGCTGTTCTAACCCCTACTGCAATAACGCCCAAATCGTAGTCGTTCCGTCAGCAAAAGCCGCACAGTATGACAACCTCGAAGCCATAAAGGATTTGACATTCGCGGTCGAACACGGAAGCGCAGGTAATGAACAGGCAAAAGCTCACGGCCTCAAGTGCATTGAGGTTCAGGATCAGGCAACCGCACTCATGGAAGTCGCTTCAGGAACAGCAGACGGCGCAATCATTGACTCACTCATGGCCGCCGCTATGGTCGGGAAAGGCACAGGCTACGAGAACTTAGCGTACACAGTCGCACTCAACAGCGAGGAATACGGCGTAGGTTTCCGCAAAGGCTCAGACTTAACATTCATGCTCAATGCGTTTTTCGAGGCCGGATACGCTGACGGCTCAATCGCTAAACTCGCTGACACCTACAAGATTCAGGCAGCATTAATCAGGCAGTAACATTCAAATGGAGACATTCATTCAGCAGCTCCCGGTAGTAATAGGCGCGCTCAACGTTGGGTTCATTCAGACGCTGAAACTTTTTGCCATAACACTGCTGGGGGCATTCCCCTTAGGGCTGATAATAGCATTCGGAACACTCTCGAAAATTCGCGCAATAAGTCTCGCAACCCAATTCATAATCTGGATAATTCGCGGAACTCCCTTAATGATTCAGCTTTTGATAGTCTATTATTTTCCCGGACTCGTTCTGCACAATCCTATTTGGGGCGGAGGCGAACAGGGAAGATTTATGGCGGCATCAATCGCTTTCATCATAAACTACGCTTGTTACTTCTCGGAAATTTATCGCGGGGGTATTCAGAGCGTCCCTATCGGGCAGACTGAAGCGGGATTAGTTCTCGGAATGACACGGAGACAAATTTTCTTTCACGTTACGTTGTTGCAGATGATAAAGCGTATTGTTCCTCCGATTTCAAACGAAATTATTACGCTGGTTAAAGATACGGCACTTGCGAGGATTATAGCGTTGCAGGAAATTATATGGGCTGGTCAGGCTTTCATGAAGGGTTCGCACGGCATATCGGGCGCAATATGGCCGCTTTTCTTCACGGCGTTTTACTATCTTGTGTTCAACGGAATTGTTACGGTAATGTTAGCTAAATTTGAACGCAAGCTGGATTATTTCCGTTAGAAGGAGGATAAAAATATGCCGGTTCTTGAAGTTAAGAATATACGCAAGACTTTCGGAAAAACTGAGGTTCTTAAAGGGATTGACTTCACCCTCGAAAAAGGCGGAACACTCTCTATCATCGGCTCATCAGGAAGCGGAAAGACGACATTATTACGTTGCTTGAATTTCCTTGAGACTCCTGACGAAGGAAGTATTACGGTAAACGGAGAAACTTTGCTTGACTGTTCACAGCCTTCAACGTTAAGCGAGTCTCAAATTCGGAAGAAGAGATTGCATTTCGGACTCGTATTCCAGTCGTTTAACCTTTTCCCGCAATATACAGCTCTAGAGAATGTGATGATTGCCCCCGAACTCTTAGCGAAGGAAAATCACGTTAAGGATTTTGACAGGGCAGGGCTTAAGGCTGAGGCTGAAGAGCTTTTTGCGAATATAGGACTGTCCGACAGAATGCAGAATTATCCGCACCAGTTATCCGGCGGTCAGCAGCAGAGAGTCGCAATAGCCCGTGCGTTAATCATGCACCCGGATATATTGTGCTTCGATGAGCCTACGAGCGCATTAGACCCCGAATTAACAGGGGAAGTCCTCAAGGTAATTCGCGGACTCTCGGAGAAGAATACGACAATGATTATCGTTACTCATGAGATGGAATTTGCGAGGGACGTTGCAAGCCACGTAATTTTCATGGACAGCGGAGTTATCTGTGAACAGGGAGACCCTCAAGAAGTCTTCAATCACCCTAAAGAAGAACGGACGAAACAATTCCTTTCACGTTACAGCCAGAAGTAAAAAGTTACCCCCCCTGTGTTCCCCCTACGTTAGGGGAGGCACTGAGGGGTCAAAACTCTCAATTAGTCGATGACTTGAAGTTATACACTGGCTTCAATATACTCACTATATCAACCGTACCCGCAATCACATCAATTATCGCCTCTAACGGCTTATAGGCCATCGGGGCTTCATCAAGCGTCTTTTCGTTCACCGATGTCGTGTAGATTCCCTTCATCGCGTCAACATATTCCGACATGCTGAGGCTTTCTTTCGCCGAACTCCGCGACATCAATCGCCCTGCCCCGTGAGGTGCCGAATAATTCCAGTCAGGATTACCCCGCCCAACCGCAAGAACTGATCCGTCCCGCATGTTTATGGGGATTAGAACACGTTCGCCCGAATACGCCGAGATTGCTCCCTTCCTCAATATCATGCTGTCAGTGTCAATATAGTTGTGTGTCGTGTGAAATTCGTCAAGTTCGTGCACCGTATGTTCTAACATTCCCGCACGCTTAAGCAGAATTTCAGCAATAGTTTCACGGTTAAGCCTCGCAAATTCCTGGCATATCTTTATGTCGTGAAGGTAATCCTCTAAGTATTCTCCCTCTAACCAGCATAATTCTTCGGGGATTGTAATTCCTTCCTGCCTTAACTGCTGTAATGCCGGCTCAATTTCACTCTGCTTTCCCTGTTCCTTGTAGGTTCGTATTATTTCATCTCGCTGACGGGCATATTTACCGCTGTCATGCTCCAACACTATCGCTATATGCTGGTATATGTTCGCTACCTGCCGTCCTAGACTCCGGCTTCCCGAATGAACTACAAGATAATTTGTCCCGTCTGATGACCTGTCAATCTCGATAAAGTGATTTCCTCCCCCTAATGTCCCTAAACTCTTTTCGATTCTTTGGGGCTTGTTCAATCCGCTGTAACACCTTAATCGAGTTAGGTCAAAACTTTTCTGTCTCCTGTCCCATACCTCAAAACCTGACGGCAAATAATGCGCCGCTTCATCTATTGCCGCAAAATCTATGTCATTATTGCCGATGTTCACAGTGTACATTCCGCAGCCTATATCAACTCCGACTATGTTCGGGACGGCCTTGTCGATTACTGTCATTGTTGTGCCGATTGTGCAGCCTTTACCCGCGTGTACGTCAGGCATTATCCGTATTGTTGAGCCTTCTGTGAAGGGGGAATCGCACATTCTCTTGATTTGGTCGCGTGCTTCGTCCTCGATTATTTCCGCGTAACATGTCGCTGTTGAAAACTTCCCTGTGATTTCCATGATAAACACCTCATCTTTAAGTT
>JAFSLR010000410.1 GCA_017448375.1 Synergistaceae bacterium
AATCTCGCGGTAATTCGTGTATCCCGGCGCAAAGCTCGCTCTCTGCCTGAAGGAAATATATCCCAGCCTGCTGCCGTAAGACGAAGGAGTTATGCCTCTTATTCTTACGTTCGTACTCAATGAGCCTGCCGAAGGTATGGACTGTTCCGTTGAGGGATTAAGGTTGAAGGTGTAATCGCTGTCGAAATCAGAGAATGTTATGGACTCGTTGATGTTGCGAAGCTCGCATATGAACATGTCGCCGGCCGTGTCAGTCTCGATTGTGTAGGTCAGAGTCCCCGAAGCGTTATAGACTTTGTCATGACTCGCGTTCACAGTGTAGGCTAAAACGTCGGCTGAAGTGTATATTGCATCGCCCGAAACTTTGTACATAACTTTTCCGGAAGTGTTTCGGAGCTGAACATGAGTCGCAATAACTGTAGTCTTGTCGGCTGAATAGTCATTCGAAACAACGAACTTGTAAGCCTTCTCGTATTTCCCTGTGCTGTTGACTCTTGCGTAAAGGTCAGGTGAGCTGTAAATGTAGGCTATAGGCTCTGCGGTCGGGTAAGTCTCGTTGCGCCAGTCGTAACCCTGAAGCCACCATTTTGTTGTTGTCCTCGTTGAACCCGTAGTACTGAATCCCCACCAGAACGGGAAATGACGCGCGTAAGGATTCCCGAAGTCAATGTTAAATTCTCCCTGACCGTTAGTGATTACGAGACATAGACTCTCTACGGGGTCGGGGTAAGTGTCATAGACTTCACGGTTAATATAACGTCTCCATGCTGATGCGTAAGGCTGTGGCTCTTCGGCGAAAACGAAATTGAAACCGTCAATCAAATCACCCACAACCGAGAACGTAATATCAGGAATTTCACCGCCCGTAGTCCTCCTGTAAATGCCGGGGTTGTACTCGTCATTTGTCGTGTTGTAGATTGCGTTCCTTATGCCGTAGTAGTAATTCTCGTAGACAGTTGCGAACCATTGAGGCCCTGCGACCTGTTCTCTGCGGTTAGCTCCCGTAACATCACGAAGCTGATAGAAGAAGTTGTAATCCGAGTAGCCGTAACGCCCGTAAACTTGCGCCTCATAATCGGGGCTTGTGTACCAGAAGTGCAGGTTGAAGGGGTCATATTCCGCGCCCCAAGAGACTCCGCACATGACTGCCAGCAGAAATATTCCCGCTGTAAAACGTTTGAACATAAAATGAATCCTCCTTAATTTGGTATGCCTATATATGATACTGTAACATCTCCCCCGAACTGCGGGGAAATGTCTAATCCCTTCTTCATGCGGTGGAACGTAACAGTCCTTGCAGCCTTAACCGCGACTCCGAGTTCCTCGCCGGTGTCGCAGTCGAGTCCCGAAGGAATATCAACCGCAACGATATGTGAAGAAAGACTATTCATGGCCTCTACAGCCCGCCGGAAAATTCCTTCAAGCGGACGGTTGAGTCCAGTCCCGAAAATAGCGTCAATACATGCTTCACAGCCTTTGAGCGCGCTCTCGAACTCCGAAAAGTTATCGTCATTAACGGTGTTAAGGACTTCGGGAGCTAGACGGCTCATGATTTTGAGATTGGTCTGGAAGTCTGCGCTGCCTTTCTTGGGGTCTCCGAGAATGTAGACTCTAACGTCCTTTCCCATAATGCACAAGTGGCGGGCGATAGCGAGTCCGTCTCCGCCGTTTGAACCGGGCGAGCATACAACCGCGAATATTGCGTACTCCTTCACCTCGCGGACAACAGCAAGTGCGGCGTTCTCCATAAGCAGTATGCTTGGGATCCCGAATGTCTCGATTGCGCGTCTGTCAGCGTCTCTTGCCTGCTGTCGTGAGAATGCTTCGGGTGAATTTACGCCGACATAGACGACTTCCCTGTGAAATTCGTCCGGGTCATAAAAGTATTCCAGTTCGTTATCGTATTCTGGGGGCAAATGAATCTCTCCTCCGTCAAAAAATTTTTAGTGATTACAATATTATATTACTACCATGAAAAGAATGGAGAATGGATAATGTACGATGTAAGTTAGTGTTGTTTCTGAAACTATCTGGGCGGACTTTGCATAAATATTAACCTGTCATTATTTAACCCTTATCGCACAAACACGAATCACATTCACCATACAACCCCTTAGATTTGAGCCATTCCCCAGCCGGATGAAACCCCAACCCGATGAATGATGCCGTCTGCAAGTGCAAGCACTTCACGTTCACGCCCTCACCGACTCTAATCCCCCCAACGCCGCCCCTCATAACGTCCCGGAATATTCTCCCTCTGTAACGCCTCATAAAGTCATTCATTCTTTCCCCGCCGAGTCCCAGCCGTATCACCTGATGAATGATGTTGTACTTTCTCCATTCGTGGACGAGATTATGAGACACGATATACTCTTCAAGCTCACGGACTCCCCCTGCACTTTCAATTTTCCCCGCAAGCCTCACGAGATACGGACACTTCAGCCAGAAACTTGTCGGGAAAATCTTTCTCCCCCATGGCCGGCAAACCTGAACTTGAACATGGCCGAAGCTGCAATATTTTTCCCTTTCAACAAAAACGGGAGATGCCCTCAAGCACCCCCCGCAATTTTCACGCGCTCTAATATTCACGGCTGTTATTCCTGCGTCTAGGTGATGAACGTCCTGCCCTCGCTGAGTTCCTTGTGTTGAGGTCAGTTATTTTCGCCTCGCTCGTCTTCAGGAATGATGCCATCTTTTTCTCGAAACTGTCTGCTTCTTCGGGATTTGCCTCGCGGTATTCCGTTTGCATTTCGTGAAAATCCCGTGTCCCTCTCATATCTCGCGGTGCTGATCGAGTTTCGCGCGTTACTGTCCTGTATTCTTTGGGCGGTCTTCCGTTCGTGTCCTGCGGAGGCGCGAATCTTCTCGGCGGCCTTGAAGGTCTTTCGGGAGGCTCCTGCGTCTGCTTCAATGACAAGTCTATTCTGCCCTTCTCATCTATTTTGATGACTTTTGCTTTTACGCTGTCAGAAATTTTCAGGACAGTATTCACGTCTTTCACGAACGAATACGAGAGCTCGGAAATGTGTATCATTCCTTTTCTGCCCGTCTTCGCTATTCTCACGAAAGCCCCGTAAGGCATTATCTGTTCTACGGTGCAATCAACGATTTCTCCGACTTCAACTCCGGCTGATGTTACTGTGCTATTAGCCTCGGCCATGTGAAACTCTTACTCCCCTAAATATAGATTTTGTTACTCCCAGCGATATTCAAGTTTGCCCCCAAGCCCAAGACGGCGGATTAAATATACGTGTTTTACATTGAGCTTACGGCTTCCCGGTTTATACCAGACTAGCAAAGTCCCCCGCTGTTTGTTCAAAGCTAATTTTAACACGCCGCCTTCAACTATTGGCCCGTAACATGCAAGTACAGCCTCACCCTTCACTGAGTCGGGGCGTTTCTTCATGCTGCGTAAAATATTCGGCAATTCTACCGGGACTGCCTGAGCCTGTTTGAGCATTCTTTGTACTGCCGGTTTCCTCGCTAATTTCATGCGATGAGTCTTAACGTCTTCTTTCACGTAGCGTTTTATTCGGTAACTGTTAGCTGTTACTTTTCTCCCTGAAAGTTTCACATTAACGGCTCTTGCTTTGAGTTTCTCTGTTATCTCTGCGACATCATAAGGCCGTGAAACTGTGCAGGAAATTTCCGGCTTAATGCTCACGGTTTCGACACGCTTAATCATGCTTACGGTTTCGGGACGCTCAATGCTGAAATCATCTATCCTGTATGCGTCAACATGCCTCGAAATATGACGCGCAAGGAAATCACGCAGCCCCACTTAACGCACTCCTGACGCGAGAAAATTCAATGCCTTCTCGACTCTCGCAAAAGGCTCAAGAATATTCATTGTCTCTGCCGACTCAGTGAGTATTGCTGCTGTCTGCTGAACTTCTTCCGGCCTTATCCCCGCTGGAAATTCCGCCCTGAACGGTGCGCCGTTAGTGTTCGCCTGAATGAGGAAGACTCCCGGGTCTGCTGTCGTCTCAATATGTCCGGCTGCGTCTAACGGTACGTGCGGGGACTCTTCGAGGAGTACGGATTTAATTCGGCTGTTCACTCTCAGTGGTGCGAGAATGTCGGGGTCATTGCATATCCATAACTGCGGGTCAGTCTCTACAGCGTCAAGGAGACTCTCAAGGACGAGTTTTTCCTTTGCATATTTCCCGAAAGACTCTCCGTATAAGATTCTCGAAAGCTGGTCGGGTCTCAACGGCTCAGTTCTCACAAAGTCAACAGGAAATCCCTTAGCGTCAGTAATCAGTGCTGCCCCGCGTATGAGTGCGTCAGAACCGTCAATGATAATATATCCGAGTGTGCTGTTTGCCATTAAATTATCTCCTTCTAGCTGAGAATCAATGCCCCGTAAAGAGCTTTCACCGTTGCTTCGTAATCGTCATCATAGACTCCGATTATGATATTCAAGTCATCGCTTCCCTGTTCAATCATTCTCACTTTTATGTCTGCGCTTGCTATTGCGTTGAACATTTTTGCGAAAATTCCTTTTACCGTCCTCATTCCTTTACCCACAACTGTAATGAGCGACAAGTTTTTCTCAATGATAATTTTTTCGGGCTTTATTGCTTCATTGAGGGCGGCTATTATTTCGGCGCGTTTGAGGTCGAAAAGGGGATTTTTCACGACGATTGAGAATTTGTATATGCCTGACATGTAATGTTCACAGGATATATTTCTCTCTGTGAATATCCCGAAAACTTTTGTCCCGATTCCTGTGAGGCGGTTGAGTCCGAATTTCTCGATATGGATTATGCGGTAATTTCTTTTCCGGCGATACAGGCTGCGACATTGCGTTTTACTTCTGGGGGAAGCTCAGATGTTACTGATGTTCCGATGTCGTCAACGTCATTAATGTTGCGAATCTTCCATGGGATTCCGATGTCCTGCATGAGGAATATGACATCTTCGTGAATAACGTTAATCCCCATGTAAGTCAGCTGCTTGAGTTCCTCATAGGTGATATTTCTGATTACTGCGGGGTTTTCAACGATTGAGGGATCTGCGCTGAAAATTTTTGTTGTCTCCGACCATTTCTCGCAGAGTTCAGCATTAACGGCTCTTGCGACTATTGCAGCAGTAGTGTCTCCTCCTCCACGCGGAAAAAGTTTTATGGCATTCCCGCCCGTTGAACCGTAGAATCCGGGAATTACAGCACGCGGTGTTTCACTGAGGATTTTTGTTGCCGCCGCAAATGTCTTTTCGCGGTCTAAAGTTCCGTCCTTCCCGAAGAAAACGAAATCCGCAGCATCAATGAACTGCCAGCCGAGAAACTCAGCGAGAATTTTAGCCATGATATATTCTCCGCGGCTGACAACGTAATCATTACCCTTCCCGAAAAAGAGATTTTTCTTCATCTGCATTATTTCGGAGTCAACGTCAAACCCGACTCCTATTCCCCGAACTATCTCATTATATCTGTCGCGTATCTGTGTCAGCATTTCGTCAAAATTTTCGCGGTTAAGATAGCGTGAGTTCATGATGAATAACATATCGGTCATCTTCATATCTTCATTGTGCCGTGTTCCAGGTGCTGAGACAATAACGTAACGGCGTTTCATGTCTGACATTATGATATGTGCTGTCTTCATTATCATATCGGGTGTGGAAAACGCAGCACTTCCGAACTTAGATACAATTACATCGCTCATAACGGCCATCACTCCTTTATACAAAATCTTCGGAAAATATTATTGTAATTATAACTGTGAAAGCGTGAACTACCAAAGATTTTCAACGAGACTGTATTGAATCTGAGTTTCACGGATTACGTTCTTTCTGTGCTAACATAGCTTTCTACTGTCTGTCCGAACGCAGTGCCGGAAAGTACTGCGACTTTCATCAATACACTTTTACTGCCCTGTTTCGTGCCGGTATTCGTGATGCTTTCGTCAGTTAAAGAATCGTTGACAATCACTGAATGAGCATTTACAATTCAAAAAATAAACATAAGATAAGGAGAAGAGAATGTCAAAGAAAACAGTCATTATCACTGGAGGAACAACAGGAATAGGCAAAGCGACTGCTATGAAGTTCGCTGAAAATGGCTATAACGTTGTCATCACGAGCCGTAATTCCAAGAAAGAGCTTGACATCAAGAATGAATTTCAAGCTAAAGGTTGGGAAGTCGATTTCAGGGTGCTTGATGTCAGGAACGAAGAACAAGTACGTAATCTGATAGAAGAAACGGTTGCCAAGTATGGGAAGTTAGATGTCATGGTCAACAACTCAGGAGTTTCATTAGGCAATGCTGTATTAGCGGAGACAGAGTCTGATGATCTGAGACAAATGCTTGATATCAATGTAATGGGCGTTTATTACGGAATGAAGTACGCGATAAAAGAAATGCTCAAAACAAATGGCGGCTCGATTGTGAACCTGGCATCTATTGCGGGACTCAATGGGTTGTATGCAACTGCGCAATATTGTGCTTCAAAACATGCTGTTGTAGGTCTGACTAAAGGAGCAGCCATTGATTACGCACAGCAGGGAATCCGTATAAATGCAGTAGCACCGGGAGCAATCAAAACGGATATTCTTCAAAATGCTATTGATGCAGGAACGTATGATGTATCAGGCATAGAAGCTATTCATCCTATGAACAGGCTGGGGAAAGTAGAAGATATAGCTAACGGAATATTTTTCCTTGCGTCCGATGAAAACGAGTTTCTTACCGGAACTGTCTTAACTATTGACGGTGGGTATAACGCTAGGTAGTGTCGTCAAATAAGAATTTGAAGCCAGAGAATCAGGCAGGCTATCTGTACCGATGCCATATATGAGGAGGCCTTTTTAGCATATCTGGTTGCTATTCCTCGCCACCGCTTCAATTTCAAAAATGTATTCTCAAT
>JAFSLR010000411.1 GCA_017448375.1 Synergistaceae bacterium
CTTGGCTTCATACAGAACGAGCATCCACAGACTATAGCGTTGATTTTGTCCTACCTTGAGCCAACGCAGGCGGCAATGATACTCAGCGGACTTAACCCGGTTCTTCAGGCTGACGTAACGAAGCGTATCGCCAACATGGACAGGATCACGCCGGAAGTATTGCGGGAGGTTGAGAGAGTGCTTGAGCGCAAACTGAGCACCGTTATGGGTCAGGACTTCACCGTAGCGGGCGGAATTGATGCGGTTGTTGCGATCGTCAACAGCACAGACAGGGCGACCGAACGCAACATAATGGAGTACTTAGAGGAGAACGACCCCGAATTAGCAGAGGAAATCAAGAAGCGGTTATTCGTGTTTGAAGACTCAATGCGACTCGATGACCGTTCATTGCAGAGGGTATTGCGTGAAGTTGACATGAAAGAGCTTTCACTCGCACTCAAAGGAGCAACAGAAGACCTCAAGACAAAATATCTCAAGAACATGTCAAAACGCGCCGCAGAAATGCTGCAAGAGGATATGGACTTCATGGGGCCTGTACGTGTGAAGGATGTTGAGGAAGCACAGCAGAAGGTTGTGAATATCATTCGCGGACTTGAGGAACAGGGCGAAATCGTAATAGCATCCGGCGGAGGGGATGACATGATTGTCTAACGGCCTTGCGCATCAGAGAGTATTGCGGACAGTTCGACTTTTGCCGCAAGCTGTGAAGATAGGAATCCTTGAGAGCGAAATCAAGCAGTCCGGCACAAAACCAGAGTCCCCAAAATCACAGAAGCCCGATAAGCCGCAAACATCACAGGCAAAACCAGAGTCACCCAAAGTGCAGGTGAAGACTCCCGCTCCTAATGCCCGCGAGATAGAAGAGCTTTCAGCACAGGTCAAGGCACTCACAAACAGCTTGAGCAATGCAGAAGTAGCAAACGCTGAACTGTCAGAAGCAAAAGCAAAGTTAGAGTCAGAAATCGGCGGTATACGTTCGGACTATGAGAAACGGCGAAAGCAATTAGAGTCAGAAGCAAAGAGCAACGCCGACAGAATCGCAGAGAAAGCCCGCGCACAGGCAATAAGCGAGGGACAAATTACAGGCTATGAGGAAGGACTCAAGAAAGCCCGCGCAGAAGTTGAGCAGGAATATTTCGAGAAATTTTCAGAGCTTGCGGGAGTGATTGAGACTTTAGGGAAGAAATTGGAGTCAGATTTTGCCGACCTCGTGAAGCTCAATCAGCCGCGTTTAGTGCGAGTGTGGACGGAAATGTTACGGCGAATGCTTTACAGGCAGGTTGAATTGAATCCCGACACAATAGACTCTGTTCTTGCGGAATTGCTTTCACGTTTGAGCGACAAGAATCAAATTCTGATTTACGTATCGCCCGATGACATGAAAAGGCTCGAAGGGAATCTTGACTCAAAATTCCGTGAGGCATTGCGCGGTGTCAAAAAATTGGAGCTTAAATCAGATCCGAATATCGAGAACGGAAGCTGTATTGTTGAGACTGGACTCGGAGTCTATGACGCACGATGGAAGACTCAGATGGGGCAGGTTGAGTCAGTAGTTGATGATGTCTTCCAGCAGTCAGCAAAAGAGGGTAAGCAGTCATGAATGATGTACAGGATGTTGACTTGTTCCAGTTGTTTGCGGTTGACTTGTTGCAGAAGCCGCTAGTCAAAATCAACGGGCGTATTGTTCAGGTTGTCGGATTAGTTGCGGAGTCTCAAGGGCCTGACGTAAGAGTCGGTGATTTGTGCCACATACAATTTCGCGACGGCTCGCACGAACTTGACGCGGAAGTAGTTGGTTTTCGCGGTGATAGAGTTTTGCTCATGCCTCTCGGAGCTTTGCAGGAAGTCGGGCCGGGCTGTGATGTCGTGTCAACAAACAGACCTCTTGAAGTCCCTGTAGGCGAGGCGTTGTTGGGGCGTGTTCTTGACGGCTTAGGGAATCCGATTGACGACAAAGGGCCTGTAGCAGCGAGCGACTTTTATCCGTTATACGCGACTCCCCCTCACCCTTTGCGGCGTAAGATGGTTGATACTCCTTTAAGCGTAGGAGTCCGGGTCGTTGACGGAATGCTTACGCTCGGCAAGGGACAAAGAATCGGAATTTTTGCGGGTTCAGGCGTGGGAAAAAGTACATTGCTCGGAATGATGGCGCGTTACACGACTGCGGATGTTAATGTGATTTCGCTTGTCGGTGAACGAGGCCGTGAAGTCCGTGAATTTATCGAGCGTGATTTAGGGCCTGAAGGACTCAAGCGTTCTGTTCTTGTGATTGCGACTTCAGACCAGCCCGCGCTGATTCGACTCAAATCGGCCATGACAGCAACGGCAATCGCAGAATATTTCCGGGATCAGGGCAAAGATGTTTTGCTAATGATGGACACGGTAACGAGAGTCGCCCGTGCGCAGCGTGAAATAGGCCTCGCAATCGGTGAGCCTCCTGCGACTCGCGGATATACTCCTTCAGTTTTTGAGATGCTGCCGCGATTATTGGAGCGTGCCGGGGCTGGCGAAACAGGAAGCATTACGGGAATATACACGGTGCTTGTTGACGGGGACGACATGAACGAACCTGTAGCGGACACAGTGCGGGGTATTCTTGACGGCCATATAGTTTTGTCGCGTAAGATTGCCGCGAGAAATTTTTATCCGGCCGTGAGCGTTTTGGACAGTGTGAGTCGAGTCATGCCCGCGCTTGTCTCACGCGAGCACATTAATGCGGCAGGAAGAGTCCGTGATTTGCTTGCGACTTATGCCGAGTCGGAAGACCTTATCAACATAGGCGCGTATAAATCCGGAAGCAACATGAGAGTCGATTGGGCTTTGGCGAATATGGAGAACGTAAGAAATTTTCTTTCACAGCGCGTTGAAGACCCTACGAGCTTTGAAGAGACCGACAAGAGACTGCTTGAGCTTGCGCCGTACC
>JAFSLR010000412.1 GCA_017448375.1 Synergistaceae bacterium
AAAGCTGACGTTGTAATCACGAACCCTACGCACATTGCTGTAGCTATTCAGTATGAGCGGGGGATAATGGGTGCGCCTCAGGTAATCGCGAAAGGTGCGGACTATCTCGCACAGAGAATACGAGAGATTGCGGAGCTGAATTTGATACCGATAATCGAGAACAAACCGCTTGCGTGGGCATTGTATGAGAATGTCGAGATAGGCGAGGAGATTCCTGAAGACTTCTACAGGGGTGTCGCTGAGGTCTTGGCGTTTGTTTACAGGCTGAAGGGTCAGACATCACAGGCATCGTAAATTACAGAATATAGCATTGCAATCTGGCTGGGAACATAGAAAAGGACTCAATGGCTTCTGGGCTATGTTGTGGAAAATGAAAGCATGAAGAAGAAGTTTGCCGGGCGCGCAAAATCTTTAGGACTTCTTCAGGAGAATAAGAAGAACAGCAAGGTATACACTAACGGTGATATTGTTTGGATGCGGGTACTAAGTTTTGAGTAGGTAACTCTCCCCGTTTCGCGCTGTAACATGATAAAATAGCCGAGCCTGAGAATAAGGAGATGATCTGAAGGAGACAAAACGCAATGGAAATTAAAAAGAAAATTCAGCTCTATAAAAATTTCGGCTTCAAAGTAGCTTTCGCAAGTTTTTGTTCTTCAGCATTCCGCCACCCCATGATAGTTACGCGCTGGAAAGATAAAACGATTGTTGATTGGCTCAAAAAGAATTATGGCGAAATAATTCAAAAATACAGATGTTTTTCCCAAAATAAAGCTCAAGAGGCTTCAAATTTTATTTGGTCAATTTGGTGGCAGGGCGAAGACAATGCACCGGAAATTGTAAAAACGTGTTTTGCAAGCGTAAGACGGCATTGCGGCGGCAAAAATTTCAGAGTAATCACTAAAGAAAACTTCCGCAATTACATTCAAATTCCTGAACACATATTAGCAAAATTAGACTCCGGCGTAATCACACTCACGCATTTATCGGATATATTGAGATTTTATTTACTTTCTCGTTACGGAGGCATGTGGCTCGATGCGACTATATTTGTAACTGCTAATATCCCGGATGAAATATTTGAGATGGATTATTATGTCATTCGCCATGAAGAAAATCTTCACAGCTACGGCGTGAACCGTGACAGATGGATAACGTATTTGCAAGCTGCGAAGAAAAATAATCTTCTCTGTTCGTTCGGATATGATTTTCTTGTAGAATATTGGAAGGAAAAGAATTTTTTGATCGACTACATGCTGATTGATTATGTCGTCGAGCTTGCTTATCAAAATTTCCCAGATGTTAAAAATCTTCTTGATTCTGTGCCGCTGAATAATCCTGAAATCGAAGGCCTAAGAGCACTGTTAAATTCTACATGGGACGAAAATAAATTCGCTGCTCTTACTCATTCAACGATATTTTTCAAATTAACTTGGAAGCATAAATTCCCAAAAATGATCTCAGGTCATAAAACTTTTTACGGGCGGATCATGGAATCGAATTTCTAATTTCGAGGAAAGAAGGAATGTTGTCATGAAGGGTTCAAAATGTATTGCTGTAGTTGTAGCTATCGTCATGGCCGTGATTGGGAGTGTTTCGGCAGTAGCATACACGTTTTCCCAGACACGCAAGGAATCACCGCAGGACTTCAACGAGTTTCTTGACGACTGCACGCTGTCCGAGCGAGTTCAAATTATGCAGGCACTTCAGGATCTTCCCTCAGACTATAACACTGCGAAGACTGATACCGTGATTGCCGCTATAAATTCCGGGAGGCTCAACGCTGAGTCAGTATCACCCGAAGCAATACGCAAAGCAATCGTGTGGAGGGCATATAACAAGCTGGCTTACCCTTTCAAGAGCTATGACGAAATCGACTATCACGGAATACTTCAATGGGCTGCAGAAAAATCTGACATTACTACAAGAAGGATTAAAGAATATTCTACATTCGGGCTTGAGAAAGAGATAGCAGAAGAACATTTCACTATGGCTTGGGAGAAGATGACCCCCGAAGAGAGAGCAATAGTTCTTCCTGTGCCGGGCGCAGGGACAATGAAAGGAGCTGCGGCGTTCGGTGCAATGGGCTTCGATGTTGGAGATGCGATATCTACGTTTCTCGCCATGAGAGACATCTGGAACATCATAGGGGCTGAGAGCGAGACGGTATGCAACTTCATCTTGACGGTGAATCTCATCAAGACCCGAAAATACGCAAGATAGCTCCAACAAAAAACTCATTACTAATTGCGTTAGTGTCTGCATGTTCATAATGACGGTAAGCATGATAAAATCAAATTAAGCTGAGAATTAAGGAGATGATGATTTCATGGCTGTCAAGCTGACTAATTCAAATGAGCGTCTTACGTGGCCGGAGATAGAGAAAAAGTATCCCGATTCGTGGGTAGGGCTTAACGATATAAAGTTTAAGAACGATGACGGTGCAAATATTGAGACTGCTGTGGTCTCTGAGACTGGGACAAGAGACGAGCTTTATGACAGTCAGTTTTCACATAGGCTTCAGATGGTAACGCATACTAACCCGGAAAGATTCGCATTCAGCAACTGGTCTTTGTGGTGAAATATGATTGTGAAATTCAACTTGGATGAACGTTTCCGAAGGCCTGTAATCAACATAAGGAAAGGGAAGGAAATATATTCTGCGTTGATTGACACAGGAGCGGAGATACCTGTTTTCACTTTGGGGCGCGAAAAAATTGCGGCGTTTAGCGGGAAACTTTGCAGGGGAAACGTGAGTTTCTCAGGATTTGGAGGCATCTGCAACGGAGATTTATACCGCATAGATGTTGAGCTTGGTATATTGAGATATATCAGCCTGCCAATAATATGTATCCATAATTCAGAGATGCCCTTTGCTTTCATATTCTCCGCCACAATGTTCACAGGTTTCTCGTACATTATTGACGATGCTGTACGTACATTTACGATTGATACACATACAGATACTAAAGAACTTCGTCTCAGGATAAGAGACAATGTAGGAGGCTTCAAGATCCTTGCAGGTATTCATAATAGAAAGGCTCCTCCCATTCACTGAGAGGAGCTTTCCACTTCACTTTGCACTCTACGACAATACGCTCAAATCCCCAGCCTCAAGGAACAACTTGTTGCACTCCCTGAGAAGGGCGATCCTGTTATTCCTCACAGCCTCGTCCTTGTCCATGACCATAACATCGTCAAAGAACTTCGCTACAACCGGCGACAATTCCGCG
>JAFSLR010000413.1 GCA_017448375.1 Synergistaceae bacterium
AACTGGCCGTCATTACCTGTGATGAAGCCGTTAGCGAGGAAGTTGAAATGTCCCTCGCACTGCGGAGCGTAAGCATCATAGACTTTGCCGTCAGTGAGAATGTCAACGACCTTAACAGGGATAACCTCGCCTTCTTCTTTATCAACCTTTGCGAACTCATGCCCGATATAGTCCATTTTGTCAGCGTTGACAGCAACGAATTTTCCTTCTGTCATGTCGAAGAATAGATGCTCTTTGATGATGTCTACATGCGAGCCGTCTTCAAACTCGACTCTGATAACGTCAAATCCCTCGTCCGAGTGTCTCTTGAAGAACGCCGTCAAGGGAACGGATACAGGGCAGCCTACGTCAAAATCCCATGCGAAAATCTCGTCTCCCTCCATGAGGTAAGAAACCGGCATATCGCCGTAAACGCCGTCAGACCAGTACACTTTGACCATTGTATCGCCCGTAACGCAGGAACTCCCGCCACCGCCGCCGCCTTCAACGGCGTAGTCGTAATCGACTCTGTTGTCATGGAGAGCCTGCCACGTGCGCCACATGTTATACGCTGGAGTCAAAGACGCTCCAGCCGATTCATATGCCTGACTCGGTATCTGTCCCAACGCTCCGATGCCTGAAACAAGAGCGTTAGTGTTGCTCTGTTGTCCCTGCATGGCCTCGCCGAGACCGCTCAACGCCGCCTGATAAGCTGTGAGATAATTGCGGTTATAAGCGTCAGCGGCCTGTTGCGATAAGTTGCTGATACCCTGCGATGTGATGGAGCTGTTGATGATGCCTCTGTTGGCGTTATCGTTGAGCATTGTACCCATGCTCTTTTGCAGTCCTTCTTGAGTTGCGGCGTTGAGCCTGTTCTGCACTCCTGTAGGAATATTCCCCGTCCTTGCAATCTGAGCAATCTCGCTGGCTATCTCGCTGTTCTGGTTTAATGTATTCGGAATTTGTTCGATTAGCGACATCTGCTGGTTCATGGCTCTGTCGGCCATATTCCTTGCGTTCTTCCAGCTATTGGGATTGTAGCCATATTGCAGTGATTCGGCTGTTCTGCCGTAGAGCATATTTCGCAGGCTAGTCAGTTCAGGTAACTCGTCCTCCCGTCTTGGGAATGCTCCCTCTGGTATCTGTGCCATTTTCCCCCTCCTTTAGTCTTCTGCGTCTTCTGGTTCATTTTTGCTGTAAAGCTCTTTATTTCTCCACGTTAGGAAACGTTCTCTGATTATATCCGGCACAGGAACGTTTAACTCTATTGCGTTTTCAACGATTGATAACCCCTCGTTTGCGATGTAGAATATTATCACGCTGTCTTTGAGAACTTCGGAAGAGCCGAGCATCTCGTGGTCAATAACATTAGCAATGCCGATAAACATAAACATACAGACTTTTTTTGAGATGCCGTGAAACCCGACATCGCTTGAGTAACGCCCTTTCCAAAACGCCTTAATAACGCCCATGATAAAATCGCAAATAACGAGAACAACAAGAACTTCCACAATACCTGAAAACCCTCCGATAAAATACGATGCAAAACCGCCTACGATAGCTATAAGTCCCTGTAGCCAACTATCATCTGTCATGTGCGTACCTCCCACCTTGTTTTACGTGTTCCGCCGCAGTCGATGTGAATAAAGTTCTTTCGCTGGTAGTAGATACAGTAATCCAGTTCAGGGAGCTTCCCTTCCGCATACAGTCTCTTGACAGTCTCGAACATAACCTTTCCGCCCTTAGCGGAAGATAAATCAGCGGCAAGGCCGTACATGTGATTAGATCCCTTGCTCTTTAATCTCCCGTCTGGGAAATATGTTTTTTTTGCGCCTCCGCTCCGTGTGTTATGCGTCTCACATCTACAGCCGGAATTTACTCTCACGGGAACGCCGAGCGCATCTCTTATGGTCTGCGCCATGTCGATAACTCTCTGGTCAATCGGATTATGACCGCAACCGCATTTACACGTAAACTCGCTGACTTTGAAATTCTTAGTATCCTGCGCCATAATTTAACCTCCTAATGATGAATAACGCTCTCAGGTACTTCAATACCTTCAGCAACTTCTTCAACCTGTTTTTCATTGATTTCTTTCCCCCCGAAATCATGCCCTGCTACAGCGTTGAGCTTCTCGCATACGGCATCAACAATCCACGCAATGACAATATCGTCCGCCCATTCGAGATAGGCCGGAAGGGTAATCATATCGTCAAGCCTCTTGATTACAGCCGCTTTCTTTTCCGCTCCGCTGTTGCCCCGTAAATTCTTTTCAGCCCATAAAACCTGCTCAACCGTCCATTCTTTGAGCTGTTTTATTAGTTCAAACATAGTGTGTTACCTCCTTATACAAGAAAAGGAGGGAACTTCCGCAGAAGCTCCCCCATAGTGAAAAGTAGTGTGATAAGGTTTTATCTATTACTCGTTATCGAGTAATCCTTTTCCCGTAATCTCTTTGAACTGCTCACCGTCAAGAATGCCCTTTGCTACGGCATCTCTAACTCTCTGCTCAGTCCAAACGCCAATCTCGTAATACTTTTTGATTTTCTCGAACATTACAGCTCAACTCCTGTCATCATAGCAATATAGTCAGTGTCTCCACGAAGCTGAAGCCACTTTCGTTCCGCCTCCGGAATGTCCCTAAGCACGAAATACCAGCCGTCATCACAGCCGTGAACGGCCTGTGTGTAGTGAGCAATCTGGACAAGCTCCATGTTGTGATGTTCGCCGATAAGTCCTGCTGTATCAGCGTCAGCGTCTCCCGTGATTGTTACCTTGCCGAGCTTGCCCTTGAACATCTCTTCAGTGAGTTCGGTTTTGCTAACGAAGTTAGTTCCGTTCAGCTCCAGTCCGCTGATTTGTGTGTCATCAGCCAGCGTAATCGTGAATGTGTTGTTCCGTGTTTCTTTCGCCATTTTGGTTGCCTCCTGAATAACCTGATATACAGGTCATAAATGTTATAGATTTGCCGATGAGACATACGCCTGAAGTTGGCGCATATCCAGCCTTTGAAAATGTTTTCTACTTCCTCTAATGTGATTCGCCTTGCGTCTAACAGTCTTTTATATGCCTTTAATTTCCGCCGTTCCCGTGTAACTGATTTTGGGTTAATCTTCCTGATAATTCGTCCTGTATCTGTCAAGCAGTAGCCGTTCTGTAAATGTCGGTAAAAGCTGGAGAGTTTTACAATTCTTGTTTTTCGTTCGTTGATAATGAGTCCGAGAGGTTTCGCAATGGCTTTCAGGTTCTCGGCCAGTTTCTTCAGCGTCTCTCTGTCTTCGGCAATCGCGTAAAAGTCATCTGTGTATCTTCCGTAGCCGTGAATGCCTGCGACAATCTTCGCGTAGTTATCCAGTCGGTACGGGAAGACTATTCCTATGCTCTGTGAGAGCTGATTGCCTATGTCAACGCCTTTGTCCAGAAATTTTCTTCCAGTCAGTAGTTCAGCGTCAACGCCGTGATTCATCATAGCGTCAATCTTCATGTTGTACATCTTGTGAATTTCCTCATCGCTGAAACGGCTGACATCAACTCGAAACGTCTCGAAAATCCCCGTGATAATCCTCCATGCCTCGCTTAAATCTTCCTCATTAACCCCAGAACGATTCAGGAAGTGCGCCAAAATTCTCCTGCATACATCGTGTCGGATATTCGCGTAATACCCCGAAAAATCACCGAGCAGGATATACCCTCCATTTGTTTCATGCTCCCTGAAATAGCTCCTCAGATGCTGTTCAAATCTTCTGCGGTGGAAGCTGACTCCTTTCCCCTTCTGACTTGCGCCGTTGTCGTGTATCAGATACTTTTGGAGGGTAGGAGTTAAAATCTCATCGCAGATTATATGATTAACCGTTTTATCGGCCATTGTGTTATTAGTAACATACCTTATCTTGCCTCGTTCGTTGAGTATGAACTTATTCCCGTTTTCAGGCTTGTATGTTCCTTTCTTGATAGCCTTCTGGAGCTGTGCGGTGTATAAAAGTTTGTTAGTCTGATAGAGCTGAGTGTTTCGCCTGTGCTTATCACTGCTCTTTATCGTTTTCTCCATAGAGCGGTAAATCACGTTAGCGTACGTAAATTTCATTTCACGCCCTCTTGTATGTTGCAAAAACCGCTCTTACAGCTTCAGCGGTCGTAACCGGAAGCGTTGCGGTTGGTATTTATCGAGTCTCCTCGAACGGATATTCCGTCCTTCCCTTAACTGCGCACGGCAACACAGCCTATTTTGCGCAGAAGCGAATCCGGCCAAACGCCATTCACGTTAGACGCGTTGTTACGGTTGGAATTGCCGTTGTTGTTGACATTGGCGAAATTCGCCGCCGAAACAGCATCACGGAATACCCGAAAACTTTAAGCTTCCTGCTTCTTGATGAAGCGGTTGTCTGCCTGTCTGAGATTTTTTATTCTCTTGAACAAAGTATCAATCTCAAGTGCCAGCGGGGTAAATTTATTTTTATCCGTGTAGACTTCTTCGGCGATGTACTGAAGTTCGTCTAAGAGCGAGTAACAAGCTCCTAACGCCCTGTCCATATAAAGCCGTCTTTCTTTGACTTCCTCAATGAATGCAGGGTGTTCTTTTGACGGGAAGATTGTATTTCCTCTCCGCAACATTCCCGTAAGCTCGTATACAGTCTTGGCGATATTCTCGCTCTCTCCTTTGATGAGCCATTCATCGAATCGCGCTTTTCTCATTTCCTCCTGAACGGCTGAAATCTCGCTGTCGTCCTTTGCGTAAACTCCTCTGTCGGAAAGCTCATTGATTCGCTTTTGGGTTTTGAGCGACAGCACTCGCAGTACTTCAGTAATTTTCGTTCGGATAACAAGCGCATCTCTCAACACGCGCAAATGTGTATCTTCGTCTTTTCTGCCTTTTGTAGGTATCATTTTAACCTCGCTGAACAGTGCTGTCCGGCACGGACAAGCCGTGCCGGATTCTTAGATTATTAGTAGATAAGGAAAGCCGGCCAAACGCCAAACACGTAAGACGCGCCGAAACGGTTGGAAGCGCCGT
>JAFSLR010000414.1 GCA_017448375.1 Synergistaceae bacterium
TGCTTGTTCTGCTTTACGCCGTTCCTCCTCGACTCTGTCCTTAATGATCGCGATATACCCCTTAAGTTCCGAGATAATCTGAGCATTCCCATAACGCACGAACCTTTTATAGTCATTATCTTCGTCAAAAGGCTCCGGCAAATTCGCGAAATCCTTGCGCCTCTTCAAGCGTTTTTTAGCCATTAACTTGCCGAGATAGGCCGTTCCGTTTTCGGGATCAATGTCAAGCACTCTCTCGCAGTAAGCCTCTGCATTCTCAAAATCTCCCTCTGCTATGAACATAGACGCACGTTTGAGCAAGGGGGCAGCGTTCGTTGTTCCTCCGTTGACTATGACAGTTTCAGCTTTGGGAGTTTCGGGGCGGATTAACTTCCTCACACCGCGAATCAAATCCTGCATGAACCCGATCTTGCTCATGTCCTGCGCCTGAAGGTGTGAAAACTCTTCGGGCAGTTCGTAGGGCGACATGTCCCTGAAAGCCGGGATTAACGTTTTCTTTGCACCGCTGTGAATCATGTTGAGATACCTGCTCCATTCGTTGCGAACCCAAACGGCATTGAAATATTCGGGGCGTGTACCGAGCGCAATCATTACGGGCGCGGAACTGAGAGCTGCGAAGATATAAGGCTCGTACTTCTGTCCTATTTTGTCCTCAAGGGTAATCCGCGAGCAGAAGACTTTGAAGCCCTCCTGCGTGAGTTTTTCGTAGAGGTCAACCGCAAGAACGGAGTCAATCGTGCGCTGTCCGTTGTTGTCGCTGTCCTTGTACGATATGAAAACGTCAAAAGGTTTTTCGCGCCGTGAAATTTCGAGCATATCACGCTGTATTTTGTCGATTGCTTTTGCTTCGGCCTGATATATTGCGTACTGCGAGACATCAGCATACTTCAGAGCCATGTTGTAATCAGCGTCAGAAGTTACTGGTACGGATTGAATCCTGTTGACTGTCGGGACTCTCGAATGAGTCGCGGGGTCTTCAACGTATTCGACACCGTAACGGCACAGCACTATTGACCAGTATGTTTCAGCGTCGGTATTGTCTTCGCTGAGTATCTGCTCGTAGATCTTAACGGCCTTGTCGAAATCGCCGTTCTGCCGGAAATAATTTGCGCGGCTGTAGAGGCTTCTCCGTTTGTCGTCATCGATTTTCGGGAGTGTCTGTTTGCTTCCGCAGTAGAGACATTTAACGATAGTTGCTCCCTCTTGGATGTCTAAGTCGCCTCCGCACATCTTGCACTTGAAAACTATGGGCATTTATTACTCTCCTTGCGCTTAAATAATTTCGTGGATAGTTTGATAGTATAACCCGAAAATGTGTTTAAGTCAGTGATATACTATGCAAAAAATTTTGACAATTTTAAGGAGTGTATCAACATTGCAGAAAAAATTATCTGTCGGCGTTCTCGGTGCTACAGGAATGGTAGGCCAGCGTTTTATTCAGATACTCCACAATCACGCATGGTTTGATGTGAAAGTCATAGCCGCTTCCCCAAACAGCAAGGGCAAAACTTACGCTGAGGCCATGCAGGGAAGGTGGCTTCTCGATGAGCCTATCCCCGAAAACGTTAAGGGACTCGTCCTCCGTGATGTCAATGATGTGAAATCCGTTGCTGATGACGTTGATTTTGTTTTCAGCGCAGTGAATCTCACTAAGGACGAAATCAAGAAGATCGAGGAAGATTACGCCCGCACCGAAACACCCGTAGTCAGCAACAACTCCGCTCACAGATGGACACCCGATGTCCCGATGATAGTCCCCGAAATCAATCCCGAACACGCAGAGATTATCCCCGTTCAGCGTAAACGTCTCGGAACTTCGCGCGGATTTATCGCCGTCAAGCCTAACTGTTCGCTTCAGTCATACGTCCCGGCTTTAGCGGCGTGGAAAGAGTTTGAACCCTACGAGGCTATCGTTACGACGTATCAGGCAATCTCAGGCGCGGGAAAGAACTTCACAACATGGCCGGAAATGGTCGGAAACGTTATCCCCTACATCGGCGGTGAGGAAGAGAAATCCGAGAAAGAACCCCTGCGAATCTTCGGGCATATCGAGAACGGAGAAATAATCCCCGCAACAGAGCCGTCAATCTCCGCTCAGTGCATACGAATCCCCGTGCTTTACGGACATACGGCAGCGGCATTCGTGAAGTTCCGAAAGAAACCCGACAGCAAAGAACAGCTCATTGACCTTCTGAATAACTTTGCGGGAATCCCTCAGCGCGAGAAATTACCCACAGCCCCCGCACAGTTCATTAAGTACATGGAAGAGGATAACAGGCCGCAGGTAGCACTTGATGTGAATTACGGCGGCGGAATGGGCGTAACAATCGGCAGACTCAGACCCGACACAATATATGACTGGAAGTTTGTCGGACTCTCTCACAACACGTTAAGGGGCGCGGCCGGAGGTGCTGTCGAATGCGCAGAACTCCTTGTGAACCAGAATTACATTCAGGCAAAGTAAAGCGGGTGAAAATATGATTAACGTTGCAATACTCGGACTCGGCACTGTAGGAGGCGGAGTCGCTGAAGTCATCGAAAAGAATCAGGCCGAAATCCGCAAGACATTAGGCGACAACATTCACGTGAAATACATTCTCGACATTCGGGACATTCCCGGAGTCGTTAACGACATCAACATTATCGTAAATGACCCCGATGTGAAAATCGTATGCGAGACAATGGGCGGCAAAGAACCCGCTTACACTTACACGCACATGGCACTTGAGCACGGAATTTCCGTATGCACATCAAACAAGGAACTCGTTGACGCGCACGGAGTCGAACTCAGCGCAATAGCCCGCGAACATAACTGCTCATATCTCTTTGAGGCAAGCGTTGGGGGCGGTATACCGTTGCTGAGGACGATACGAGAGGCATTCGGCCATGAGAAAGTCTCACGCATAGCAGGAATCCTCAACGGGACATGCAACTACATTCTCACGAACATGAAGGCCGGAAAGGATTTCGACTCAGCCCTCAAGGAAGCTCAAGAGAAAGGATTTGCAGAACGTAA
>JAFSLR010000056.1 GCA_017448375.1 Synergistaceae bacterium
CATTTTACCTTTGAATAGGCGTAGAACGACCTCGCCAGCCATATCTTCGGTAATGGCATTCTTGATGAGCTGGACATAACGTTTAGCGTTGACTTCAATCCATGAATAGAAGGGTACGAGAATATCGCGCAAGGATTTACCCGTTTCGCTGACTTGGTCATAAGCACCGAGTAACTCATTAGCCATCTTGAAAGCTCTGTCGCGTAAGTCAGGAATGCTCATAACCTCGTCCCTATCGGATGCGCCCCAGTTAAGCGGGATGCCGTTATTGTTCTGCATTTGCTCCAAGTAGCTGAGGTAGGTGGCGTAACGAAGTATTTGCTCTC
The DNA here is from genome assembly GCA_017448375.1 of Synergistaceae bacterium. Taxonomy (GTDB): domain Bacteria; phylum Synergistota; class Synergistia; order Synergistales; family Aminobacteriaceae; genus JAFUXM01. Next base: position 327 of record JAFSLR010000056.1, read on the forward strand.
TGAAGTCCGAGAATTTCTGAACGCCACTCCAAGCGAATTTGTCGATTAACGCCCAAGAGCGACGTGGTAAATCTTTCCACGCGGACACGTCTTTAGCTTTAAGCTCCGAGATGAGGTTGTTGAACTCTCTGAATTGTGAAAGCCCCCCGGCTGTTGTGCCGAGGGGTTTTGCCTGCTATGTATTGCGCTACTTTATCAGGGTGCGTAGAATGTTTTCCAACTCGCTGAGATTCCCGCTTAGTGTTACGGTCACAGTGGCGGATATTCCTGCTTTAGTCTGTATCTGAACTGCGGCGGTATCATTGGACTTAATGTCTGGGGCGATGTATGTTCCGTTTTTGCGTATTGCGGGCAAGACTTCATGCCGAACCCAGCGGCTGAACGCTTTTGCCTGAGGTTTTCTACTCCTGAAGACAAGCTCATACATTCCTGGTTCGCTGACAAGTAAGAGATTAGCGGGTCTTCCGCGTCCATTGCTATTTTTCTCCATAATCTGGAGATTAATCCGTTCGTCCTCATCAAGCACTTTCACGACCTGAAAAGGATTAGCCAGCCCTAAAGCGGCGCACACATCCTTAGCCGCAAACCATGCTTCGCCGTTCCTGTTCATGACTCTGACTCTGTGTCCCATGAAGTCGTATGATTTCACTTCGTCTGACATGTTTATACGTGCCTCCTTGATTTTCTCCAAAGCACACGCTATAATTACACCCGATACGTAATAACGCGTGTCTAAAGAAGAATTATTATCCACAGCACATAATAACAGATTGGAGGGACTCTCGCAAGTATGGGGGTCTCTTCCGTTTTGTTTTTCCCTTTCGGCGGCAGTCTTCAATCCAAGTTCGTCAGCGAGTTCAGCCAACTCTTTGCGTATGCTCTCGTTAATGGAGTATTCGCGTTTAATGGCTTGGAGTATAGCCTTGTCCCTTTGAGCGAGTGCGATGAATTTTTCCTTGCTGGCCTTTAGTGTTTCGTGAGTGAAGCCGAGCGGTAAAGCTGCGTTAGGGTTGTTGCGCCTGAAGGTGTAAATGTCATTGATGAGCATAATACGCGAGAAAATGTTGAACTGCTGTGGGTTCAAGTCTTTTAGAGAGCTTCTGAAGGACATCAAAGCCTCGTGAGCTTTTGCGCCAGAGTTTCTGTTCATGATGCGTAGGATTTCTCTTGCGTGTGTCAAGCCTTTAGCTTTAGCTTCCTGCCCAGCCAATTCAGGAAAATCGCCCTTGAAGCCGTGCAAGATGTCGGCGAGAGAATGCTTCAAGCCATCGAGAGTGCTTTCCTGTTCCTGTGGTGTGAGAGCGTCAATGAAAGCGGCTTCAGTATCACGGTCGGAGAAGGTTTCATCAGGTGTGAAGCGTTGAACGGTTTGGTGGTATTCTTCAGGCTTTCTATAGTTGAAACGCTTTGACGGCGGTACGATGATTTTTTCCGGCTCTTGTTCCCATATTAATCTTCCGTTATCATCTCGCATGTAGTGTCCTTCCGCGTCTTTTTTGAGTTTCCCGCCCGTATATTCGTGAACGACAGTATCATTCAATTTTCTGCCATTTTTGGTGTTTCTGTATGCGTAGTCTTTGCCATCATCATAGCCTAATTCCGCGATGCTATTACCGTCCCACCAGAGAGATTTTGCGCTAACTTTTGCGGAGATGATGCGATAATTGCCGTCAAGAGAGCTTTCACCATGCTGAACAGCATAATCACGAGAAGGAGTAACCCAATCTCCATTGCGTAGAGCAGTTTCTTTAACGTCAGCGGGAACAGCCCTGTAGACGGTGAGAAGTTTCTTGTTCCTTAATGCGTAAAGTACACTGCGATAAGCGTCCCATTCTTCCGGCGAGTATAGATAGAATTGCGGGTGTGTCCAATAATCAGCCGGGACTAAATCGGAGTTCATGACGTTGGCGAGATTAGGATAACCGTCATGGCTATTAGGTGGCTGATGCAACATTCTGTGTTGATTGTCAGCGTAGTAGCCTTTTCTGCGAGCTTGTTCGTCTACTATGGAGCGTGCAGTGTCCATATCTCCGGCATTAAGAGCGTCAAAATATCTCCTGTCGATGTCTCTGTCAGTTGCGGACTGCTTGTAGATTTCTTTATGTTCATTGCTGAATGCGCCGTTGTTGAGCTGTGATTTAACCTGCAAGGGCTTGAATATGACGAAATCGTCAGTGAGTTCAAAGATGAGACCTTCTCTTATGTTACGGATAATAACGCCGTCATGCTTTGACTTAGAGA
>JAFSLR010000415.1 GCA_017448375.1 Synergistaceae bacterium
GAAATCTTCATCGGGTTCAACGCGCTCCTCTGCTCCTTCACTATTCGTATGCTTATCGGCGAAAATCCCCGAAGCCAGTAACTGCAACAGCATTGACGGCCGCATGATGCCATTCCCTGTACTATTCGCGCCTCATCTCGAATCCCAATCTGCCTCATCTCAATTCGAGTCCGAAACTCATACGCCAATTCTCGCACATATTCCCGGAAATCTACTCGCTGTGCCGCCGTAAAGTAAAAATATAATCTCCGCCGATCTAACATGTATTCAACATCAACTAGCTTCATGTCAATGTTGTGTTCCGCTAGAATATCCCGCCCAACCAGCAACGCTTCTTCTTCCTCATGACGGCACGTGTAATAGTTCTCTATGTCCTCTGCGTCAGCTTCACGAACAAATTCTACGTCCTGTAACATCGCTTCGGTTGAGTCGTCAAATTTCGCCGTCGTCCTTATGTACATTTCCTGCTGAGTCTGCGTTACAACTCCCCCAGGCAATCCCATCTCATACCCCCGAACCGTGCGTATCACTGCCCATTTAGGACGCTCCAAATTAAATCCCATTTCATCATCTATATCGGCAAATCCTAAGTAGCGAGGCTTACCGAATATCGTCAAGTATGTACTCAATATCTGTATTCCCCTCCATTAATGTCATTATTATAAGGTCGCTTAGCATTGGCGCGGATAAATTTTTGCGGGTCGATATTATTCTCAGCTTCTCGATTTTCTCCGCTAAGTCAATATTACCTTCATTTACCGCATATTCACTCCACGATTCAAGCTCCGGCGTTATCGTGTCCTTGTCTGATGTGCTCTTGCGTAAGTTCGTGAGTGTCGCTGTCCATTCCTCTGCATCAAGCGGTATCCTCTTAGGCTCAATCGTTTCCTCTAACGTTATTGTGATTAGGCTCGTCCGGCTACGCAGTGTCGGGAGAAATATATTGCTGTCCTCCATCAAATATATTATGTTCGCGTAGTCGGGAGGCTCTTCCGTGAGTTTCAATAACGAGTTTCCCGCAGGCTTGCTCAGTTTGTCCCCGTTAAAGATTATTCCCAAACGCCTTGAACCTTCCATAGGTCTTAATGCTATGTTCTCGATTAACCAGCGGCATGTTCCCTCGTAATTCGGCTTGTCTGGGTCTCCGATTACAGGCGGTTTCTCTATTGTTCCGATTACAAGCAAGTCGGGGTGTTCGGGACGGTATGTCCCCAATATCACACGCGATAATCCCTCTATGATTTCTTGATGATACTTCAACGGCGCGGAAATCGCTGTTGATTGAGGGAGCTTTCCATTTTCGGCGGAAATCAGAGTCTCACGCCACGTTACATCAGAAGCGAAATCAGACAACCTTTTATTTCCTCCATCAATGATAATGCCTTCGTCCTGTTTCCTTCGTACAAGAATGCGTCCTCTAATTCGTCCATCGCCTTGTTTGCGCGTTCTATCGTGATGTAGAGTTTTCTGTCTGTCCTTCGCCATTTCATATCGCGTTTTATCCTCAATCCCTGCGCCGCTCGTTTCAAGAGTTCGTGCAATACATTCCTGTATTCCTCGATTAAACGCCCGCCGGGGTATACTGACAATTTGTCGGATAACTCATAGAGACGGTCTAAAAGGTCTTCAAGTTCGGTCGCCTCCATCGCCGCGTTGAAACTTAAGGCCGATGATGATAACGCATTCGCTGGACTCGGAGCATTTCCCGCACTGTGTCCGCCGTATTCTATTCGGGGCTGTGATGATGGCTCTGTGCCCCCGCGCTTTATCTGGATTGCCATATCTTAACCTCCAGACAGGTTTTTATCGCCGTGAATACTTCATCTTCGGCCATGTTATCACATTGAATGACAGTAAAATTATCTCGGTCTCCAGACGCTATAAGGCGGTAATACTCTGAAACTTTCCGCATTAATGAAAGCCCTTCGGATTCGTACCTGTCCGATTCCGTTCGGGATTTTATCCGGCTCACTGCGAGTTCGGGCGATATGTCGAGGATTATATTCATGTCCGGCTCAGGGAATTTGCATGATGATATTATCCGCCGGGCCTCGTCAAGACTCATCTTATGTCCACCGCACTGATACGCTAATGTCGATGCGTTGTAGCGTTCGCAGATTATATTCTTGCCGGAAATTATCGCAGGTTGAATTACTCGGTTCACGTGTTCGCTTCGGTCGGCAAGAAACATTAACAGCTCCGTCAATGCACAGCAATTCCCAGCGTTAAGGAGATTTTCACGGAAACTTTCACCGCCCGGCCAGCCTCCAGGCTCGTACGTGTGAATCGTCTCACGGCCTGTCCGGGACTCTAGCCATTCTGCGAGGCGTTTTGCCTGAGTTGATTTCCCGCTTCCGTCTATGCCTTCTATCACTATAAACATTTCATTCGCTCTCCGTATGTATTACACGGCGCATTAAACCGTCTATGTAATACTCGCTCCGGAATATCTTTAGTGAGCCTTCACGTATACGGCGTTCTTTCGTCTCGCTTAGATATTCTTCTTCTTCGGGTAATAAGTCGGGCGTTTTTGATTTCGATTTCGCTGCCTTCCTCAGTTTGTTTATGTCCTTCAGGATTTCCGCGTTCCTGTCAGTGTTAAGCTCAACTATAAGCTGGTTGTTCGCGTCAGCTGCCCTGAACTCTGAGAGCATATTCTCAAGGCTTATTATCGTTTTCCAGCCGCCCTCTATACCTGCCTGATGAAACGACTGATTCCCACCGCCGCGCACTATCAATTCCGCAACTCCTGAAGCATCATCGGGTATCTTCATCGTGAATTTTCTCGTTATAGGCTCTGAACGCCAAGGACGCAGCTTTACCGTTATGTCTACACTTTCACCGGGCTTTGCCTCTGATACTGTCTCTACGTCCTCGATAAGCATTACTCTTGGGAATTGCGTTACTTCAACCGTTATCTTAAACCCTAGCGGCATTATCTCCGAAAACGGCTGAGTCAGATACGCGCTTATTATCGTTTTCATCTGCTTGAAGGCCTCATCAATTATATTGTTGTCCGAGAAAAATATATCTTTCCGCGCAAATCCTAAAGGGGTATTCTTTCCGTCTATCCTGATATTTACGCTCATTGTTCCCTGACCTTTACGCCCCCATGCATCTTCGGCTAATCCCTTGCATATTCCCTCGATTAACTCATCCGTCAGAAACTCATCCGCTACTGCTCGGAATTTGTATTTGTACTCGTTCCCTGAGTCTAAATCCTTCAGCAAAAATTCACATGACACTGACGGCGCATAATACCCGAACTTACCGCCTATAGCCTGTTCCCTGTCCTGCGTTACTGTGCCGTTGATGTCCGTTGTACTCGCTAATTTCAGGGGGAATGAAAGACTGTCTACTATTTCGTGAACGTATGCTCCCCCTGAAGGATAGCTGACAACTCCGCGCTTCAAAAAGTCATGGCCGAACGCAAGAAATTTCCCGTACTTGTCGACCGCCGTTACTGTACCTACCGCTGAAAGCTCAACATCTCCCCATATCAGCATCGCCGATATACTGTCCCCGGGATTGAGACGACGACCCGAAACCGAAAAGTCCGGCGTTCCACCGACAGGCAAAAATCCCTGCGTCAATGTTATTCCGAGTTTCCGCGATAATTCCTGAATGCCCGATGTGTTGATGTCTATACCCGTTATCACTGCTGGCGATAATGATACCTCTTCAGGCCGTGAAGCGTATTCGCTGTATATCCCCGTCATAAATTCTATGGGCATTACCAACGCTAATTCTTGAGTGCTTTGCTGCCACCCGCTGCGTACTGCCCCGATTAATTTCCCGTCAACATATACTGGCGAGCCGCTCATACCCTGTGCAAGTTTACGACCCTTAAGACGTATGAGTATCAATTCACGGAATGAACGTCCGCCCTTTTGGGGGATTACGCTTACTATCGTTACTGGAATACGGGAAATCTCTGTCCCCTTCAACACCGTAAGCATATAACCCTTCATTCCGGCTGAAAGTGAAGAGACTCCCATTACAGGCTGTGAAGGTACAAATCTTTCTTCTGCGTTCGCGGAGTTGAGAATGAATAATGAAATCAGCAATAATATTATCCGTTTATACATGTTGGGTTTCTTTCTGCCTCAAGTATGACAATATGAAGCCTTCTATATCTCCGTCAAGAACCGCTTTTGTGTTGTGATTCTCGTAGCCTGTACGGTGATCTTTAACGAGCGTGTATGGGTGAAGAATGTAGCTGCGAATCTGACTCCCCCATGTTGTTTCTTTCTTTTCGCCAACAACTGATGACAATTCCTGTTCGCGTTCCTGTACGGCCATGTCGTATAAACGGCTCTTCAGTACGTGGAGTGCTGTCTGTCGGTTCATGTGCTGTGAGCGTTCATTCTGGCACGTTACGACAATCCCCGTAGGAATGTGAGTGATACGCACTGCGCTGTCTGTCCTGTTTACGTACTGTCCGCCTGCACCGCTGGCACGGAATGTATCAACCTTCAAATCCTCCGGCCGAATATCTATGTCAACATCATCTGAGATTTCAGGCGTTACCTGTACGCTTGCGAAGCTCGTGTGCCTCCTGTGCGCGCTGTCAAACGGTGAAATCCTCACAAGCCTGTGTACGCCCCTTTCAGCCTTCAGGAAACCATAAGCGTATTCACCCTCAATGAGAAGTGTTGCGTACTTTATGCCGTCGCCGTCATCAGTAACAGCCTCAATGACTTTTGCGCTGAAATTCTCCCGCTCAAAGTAACGAAGGTACATACGCATTAACATTCCGGCCCAATCCTGAGAGTCGAGTCCGCCGGAGCCCGAATGTATTATCATTATTGCGTTCGATGAGTCGTAGGTATCATTCATCAGGGATAAAAGGCTCTCGTGTTCCAATCGTGAGCGCAAATCAGAGCTTCTTCGGAAAAATTCGGCCTCTAATTCCTGGTCATCGGTCTCGTTCAGCATTTCTTCAATCAGGCATAACTCATCATACTCTGAGCGTACAGACTTCCAGCCGTCAATCTTTGATGTGATTTGAGATAATTCCTTCAGGGTTTCTTCGTGGCCTTCGGTTGTCCAGAAATCCGGCGATGATGTTATCTTTGACAGCTCATGAGATTTCCTCTCAAGTTCCGTAAGGTCAAAGGCTGTCCTGCATAACGCTTAAGATATTATGCAGTTCTTCCAATTCGATTTTTATGTTTGTGTTCATTGCATTTACCCTTCATTAAGATTTTGCGGACTATCATAGCACTTTCTGATATACTCTGTACAATAATTTTATCCCCATATTACAAGGAGGATTCAAACTTGGACACAAAAATATTCTTCACCATCGCAGGAGGAGTTGCACTTTTCCTTTACGGTATAAAACTCCTCTCTTCATCGCTCCAGAATATGGCCGGCGATAAACTCCGTCAGCTTTTAGGCACTCTCACTAAAACTCCCTTGCGCGGCATACTCGTTGGAATTGTCGTTACGGTATTGATACAGTCTTCAGCAGGAACTACAGTTATGACGGTCTCATTCGTGAATACGGGATTATTGTCGCTCAAACAGGCGTTGGGACTCATCATGGGTGCTAATATCGGGACGACAGTTACAGCCCAGCTAATCGCATTCAACATTGACGCATTAGCACTCCCGCTTTTGTTCTTCGGGGTATTCATGTCAATGTTATTCAGCAAAAAACAGCTGAGCTACCTTGCAAGCGGCCTTATAGGTTTGGGACTCGTTTTCATGGGTATGCAGACAATGAAATCAGCCTCGCACATAATCTCTCAGCACAAAGATTTACTCCTATTCCTGAGCCGTAACCCTTTGACGGGAGTCTGCGCCGGAATAATCCTAACCGCCCTCATTCAGTCCTCAGCAGCTACGATAGGTCTGACGATCGCTGTAGCCTCTCAGGGTCTAATCACCCTTGACGCTGCACTGCCCATAATCTTGGGCGACAACATAGGCACAACATTAACCGCTATCGTCGTATCACTCAATGCTTCAAGACCCGCTAAACAAGCTGCTATGGGTCATGTACTCTTCAACCTTATAGGAACGGTTATATTTTTGACGATACTTCCTTTCTACAAAGAAATCGTAGAGGCAACAAGCCCCGATATAGGAAGGCAGATTGCGAACGCTCACACAATTTTCAACGTTCTGAATACGATATTATTCTTCCCGTTCGTGTCGCTCCTCGCAAAACTCATCTCAACAATCATTCCTTTACGCCCCGAAGACAAGCCCGAAGATGTCATGTATCTTGACCCGAAGTTAATCTCAATCTCAAGCGCAAGTGCTGTTGAGGCCGTTAAAGATGAGCTTCTTCACATGGGCGATATTGTGAAGAGAATGTTTGCTTTAATCCGTAAGACTTTCTTTGAGTTCGATGAAGGAAAGTTAGAGGAAAGAAGAAAGAAATTCGACAGCCTCGAAGATTCCGTCAACAAAATCACACGCGCAATTTCAGAGTATGCGTCAGAGATCTGGCAGCGCGGAGTCAGTGATGAAGTTTCGACAGTATTGGGGTGCTACGTAAACGCCTCGTTAGACCTCGAAAGGATCGGAGACAGAGCCGAAAATCTCATCGAACGTTCCGATGTCATGAATCATTATCTCAGTGATGAAGCTATAGAAGAGTTCAAAGACATGTATGACACAACGTCTTTGGCCATCGACAAATCATTGTCATCTGTTGAACATGAAGACAGTTCGCAGGCTTGGGAAGTGATACAGGTTCTTGAGAAGAAAATTGACGGGCAGGAAAGAACTTACCGCAAACGTCATATTGACCGCCTCAATCGCGGAGAATGCGACCCCGAAAAAGGCGTGAACTTCATCACCCTATTAAGCAACTTAGAGCGAATCGGAGACCATTCAAACAACATAGCCGGATACACTCTCGACATTCTCGCAATCAACAAGAAAGCATGAAGAAACTATCAGCCCTCATAGCAATAATATTACTCGCGCTTTTATGGCACTCAGTGAGAGTAAATCCCGAAACCGTAAGGACAGTAAAAGGTTCAGCATCATTCTATGACAGGAACGGGATATTATTTCACGTGAGACTGTCCCCAAAATCCGAATGGCAGATACCTATACCGCTAAATGATATGGGGAAATGGCTTCCAGTTGTCGCGGTCAATGCTGAGGACGGAAGATTTTACCGCCATATGGGGATTGATGTATTGTCGCTGATGAGGGCGATACTTCAGGACATAACACGGGGCGAAATAGTATCGGGAGCTTCAACGATAACATCACAGCTAATCCGCATGAAAGTCTCAGAAACCGAAGGCCGTAAACGTACATTTTCAACAAAAGTCAGAGAGTTCATCATGGCCGTAAAGATTGAGCGTTTCATGAACAAGGACGAAATTTTAGAGTGCTACCTTAACACCGCGCCTTTCGGGGGGAATATAAGAGGCGTTGAGGCAGCGTCATTGATATATTTCGGGAAAAAAGCCTCTCAGATTTCCCCCGGTGAAGCCTGTATGTTAATCGGAATGCTCAAAGGCCCGGCATTGTTCCGCCCCGACAAATATCCCCTTAAAGCCCTTAAACGGCGCAACGAAATTATTTCCCTAATGGAACGGAAAAAAGTTTTTGACACAAATACCGCCAAACGTGCAAGGCTTGAGGAACTTCCCCGAAGAAAATTCCGTCTCCCTTCAAGGGCGTATCATTTCACGGAGCTTGTATTGTCCCGGAACCCTGAGCATAAAGAGAGATTTGACACAACATTAGACCTCGAAATTCAGACGAAACTTGAAGGATTAGTGCGCGGAACTCTTGAGGGAGTGCCGGAAAATATGACGTATTCAGCCGGAATTACTGACACTGTTACAGGAAGTCTCATAGCATGGCTGGGGAATGCACGTTTCAGCTACGGCGATAACTGGGTGGACTGCGGAATCTCTGCGCGTTCTCCGGGGTCAACACTGAAGCCGTTTGCGTACCTTCTAGGGGTTGAACAGGGGATAATCAGCCCTCAAGGAATGATACAGGATACCCCGTACTCATTTCTGGGTCGCGCCCCGCGAAATTTCGATTTGATGTACAGGGGAAAAGTCAGCATACGTACAGCACTGGCCGAAAGCCTCAATGTACCCGCCGTAAGAGTAATGCGCAGGGCTGGAAGCGAGCGATTGTTGACGCTTCTGCGGGAATTTGGGTTCCATCACATCACTAACACTTCGGAACATTACGGCGATGCATTGATACTCGGAGGCTGTGAAGTAACGTTGCTTGAGGAACTCGAAGCGTATACGGCTCTGAGTAACGGAGGTGTTCACAGGAAGCTCAAAGTTTTGTCCGAAGATAATCAAGTCCCCGACATAATAGCGAGTGAGAGCGGTTGCTGGATAATCGGCGATATATTGAGACGCGGAAATTTTGCCCTCAAAACTGGAACGTCTTACGGCTTCCGTGATGCTTGGGCTTGCGCGTGGAACAAAGATTATGCTGTCGGTGTATGGTGCGGGAATGAGGCTGGAAATTCGTGGGACGGCCTTATCGGTGCGCAGGTCTCAGCACCCTTAGCGGAGGAAATAATGATACGCATTCTCAAAGCTGCCGGAATGCCACAACGACCCGAAAACGTTAAACGCCGTAAGGTCTGCGAAATTTCAGGGTTACCGCCCGTAGCGTTATGTCCGTCAACAAAAACTGAATGGTACATTGAAGGCGTAACTCACACAACACCTTGCGGGCTTCACGGTGCAAAGGCTGTAACAGCGGAAGAAGTTTCGGGCTTCAGGATATTATCACCTGTTGACGGGGCGAAATATTACAGCGCGTTATATGACGGGTTGTGCCGTATACCGTTGAAGGCTGAAGGCTATACGGGTAAAGTTGCGTGGTATGTTGACGGGGAATATATCGGAATGAGCGTTAAAGGTAACGTAATGCATTGTGATATACATGAGGGCGAACACTTAATCAGTGCTTCCGATGAAAAGGGACATACAAGCCGTGTAAAAATAGAGTTATACACACCCGCAAAAAGTTTGAGTAATACGAATTTGTTTTAGTATAATAAAACATTAAATAACATTTTAGGAGGAGTCAATGTCAAGATACAGCAGAAGAAGAGAAGAACATAATCAGAACCGGTTAAATTTTGTGGCATTAGGCGGTTTAGGCGAAATCGGAAAGAATATGTATGTCCTTGAATACGGTGATGATATTTTAGTGATAGATGCAGGATTGAAATTCCCGGACAGCGAATTACCCGGAGTAGATTACATAGTCCCCGATATAAGCTATCTCGAAGGGAAACGCGACAAGATTCGCGCAATAATCATAACTCACGGCCATGAAGACCACGTAGGCGGACTCCCGTACATATTACCGCGACTCAGAGTCCCCCTTTACGGCACGCAGCTGACACTGGGGTTAATCCGCAACAAAATGCAGGACGACCAGCCTATGTTGAGACCCGATTACCACGAAATACGCGCAGGAGACGTAATCAAAATCGGAGTGTTCACAGTGAGATTCATAGCTGTAGCACATTCGATCCCCGACTGCGTTGCACTGAGTATTGAGACACCTTTAGGCCGGATAATTCACACGGGCGATTTCAAGTTCGACAGCACACCCGTAGACGGAAGGGTTACGGATTACGGAGCGTTTGCCGAAGAAGGCGACAAGGGCGTAATGCTCCTACTTTCAGACAGCACTAACGCCGAACGTAAAGGCTTCACCCCCTCAGAACGCATAATTTCAGGGACACTCGATACGCTTTTCAGGACATACCGTACACGCCGTATAATAATCTCGTCATTCGCAAGCAACGTACACCGTATACAGCAAGTAGCTGATGTTGCCTCGCGTTTCAACCGAAAAATAGCATTCTTGGGACGGAGCATGATACGTAACGTTGAATTAGCCCGCGATACAGGTTACCTCAAAATCGACAGCAAGATGATAATCTCAATCGAAGAAATCTGGAAATACTCCGATAATCAGCTTGTTATAATAACGACAGGAAGTCAGGGTGAACCTTTCAGCGGACTCGTAACAATGAGCCGGGGCGAAAATAAGTTAATGGATTTGGGCGAACATGATGTAGTATTCCTCTTAGCGTCAGTGATCCCAGGAAACGAAAAATTAGTCAACAGTACTATAAACCGTCTCTTTGCACGGGGCTGTGAAGTTGTTTACGAGAGAGACAGACAAATCCACGTATCCGGCCATGCTTCAGCCGAAGAGTTAAAGATAATGCTTAACCTTACGCGCCCGCAGTACTTTGTTCCCATACACGGAGAATATAAGCACATGGTAAGGCACTCGCAGTTAGCGCAGGAAACGGGAATATTGCCCCGAAATATATATTTGCTGACAAACGGTGATGTTCTTACGTTCACGGGAAACACTCCACCCAAGAAGCACGGACATGTTCAGGCAGGAGCGGTAATTGTTGACGGTAACGCAGCAGGAAGCATAAAATCCGAAGTCCTCAAAGAACGCAGAGAAATAGCCGAAGACGGAGTAATGGCAGTAGCCGTAACAGTAGATGAACGCGGTCGTTTAATCTCACCTGTAGCAATCGAGACTCAGGGAGTATTCATCAGTGATGACGGAGGCGACATTTTCCGTGAGCTTTACGCTGTAAGTGAACAGGCAGTGCAGGAATTTTCCGGCGTTCGCGCTAACCCTGAAGCCCTCAAGAAAGCCATAAAGACACGTGTACGCGATGTACTGAGGAAGGGCAACACGTCATTTGCTGTCGTAATGCCTATAGTATCGGTGAAGAAACCCGATAACACAAACATATACGAAAAGGAGTTTTTCTAGTGCTTAACACAATAATACTCGGAGCAATTCAAGGTTTATGCGAATTTCTTCCCGTAAGCAGTTCGGGACATTTAGCCCTGGCACAAATATACATGGGTTACAGCGACATGCTCACGTATGACATACTGCTTCATTTTGCGACATTGCTGGCGGTTGTGATATATTTCCGCAACGATATAGTACAGATATTGTCGGACTGGTTCGGCGGCTGGTTCAGCGATAAGCGTAAGTCAGGCTGGTCGTACGGCTGGGCAATACTCATAACGACAGCGATAACATCAGTAATCGGAATCGCCCTGAAGGGAACTGCGGAGAAATTCTCGGAGAACATGACGCTTGTCGGGGCTGGTGAAATCTTCACGGGAATAATATTGCTCTTAATCCCCGTATTGATGTCGAAGCGCGGAAATTCGTCCCTTCTGAAAATTGCAATAATGGTAGGAATAGCGCAGGGAATAGCGGTATTGCCGGGTGTTTCGCGTTCGGGAATGTCGATAGCGATGGGATTGTTTATGGGATTGGGAATGAGTGAGGCGTTCAGGTATTCGTTTCTCATATCAATACCGGCTATATTGGGCGCAACGTTATTGGAGTGCTTGAAGTTCCTCAAGGGCGGTGAAGCATTGTACCTTCCTGAAGGATATATTTACGGGGCAATCGCGGCATTCATATTGGGGCTGCTGTCATTAATCCTTATGCGCCGGATAGTGAACGCGCGTAACTGGTCATACTTCGGTGTTTACTGCGTGATAATCGGTGTAATAGTGATACTGGTATGATGATATTGTGTTCGGGAAGTCCCCGCCGTAAGTCATTGCTTGAAAGTATAGGCGTGAAGTTTGAGACATACCGTCCTGAAGTCGACGAGGCATATAACCCTCCAGAAACGCCCGCAGAATACTGCTTGAGGTTAGCGCGGAAGAAGTGCGAGGCCGGAGCGTTGAAATATCCTGATGACGTAATAATTTCGGCTGATACGATAGTTGTGATTGACGGCAAAATCTTGGGGAAGCCTTCAGACCGTGAAGAGGCAGTGAGAATGCTTGCGTCTTTGTCGGGAAGAGAGCATACGGTGATAACGGGATTAGCGGTTTACAGCGGGGGAATAATTCATTCTGAGGCAGTGAATACCCTCGTGAAGTTCCGACCGTTGACGAAAGCTGAAATAATATCCTACGTTAATACGGGTGAAAGTGATGACAAGGCCGGAGGATATGCGATTCAGGGTAAAGGCTCTCTTCTTATCGATGGCATAAGGGGCGATTATTATAACGTTATGGGGCTTCCTCTGTGCACGCTTTACGCAATTCTTAGAGCTGAGAATATCAATCTCCTTTAAGTTTTGCGTAAACCTTCTCCCTTATTCCCCAGCCTAAAACATCGCGCGTAAACTTTATCACATCATCACACGCACCCTTAACGCCCATTCTCTTGCGCCCCGTATCACTCATGAAAGCGTATAACGACTCGTCATCAATCACCCTTAACGCACATTCCGCCAAAGCCCCGGGACTGTTGTCCGTCAAAATCTCAGAATTTCCGAGTAATTTCTTCTGGACACGTTTACCCTTGTTGTCGGGTGCTATAACAGGTATCCCCAATCCAGCACAAAGCTGATTTGCCGTTCCGCCCATCCCGATTAGGATTAATGCGTTGTCAGCGGCTCTCGATATTTCGTCAGTCGTAAGCGATATGATGATATTATTCTTCGTGAGAGTATTGTTGACGTGTTCCCAGCCCTGAGCCTCACAGGCCATGAAGAATTTATCGTAATCCAATGTCGGCGCAAGTACCATTCTGAAATCTTTTCGGCCATGTGAAAATATAATCTCAACTGCTCCCAGTAATATTTTGACATCACGCACTGCACTTTTACGGCTTCCCGGCAAAAGCAGTATCACGTTCCCTCTTTCCGCCGAATCATCGCCAAGCAAATCCATTATTGGACTTCCAGAATATGACGCATTCCCCCCGATTTGAACCGCTGTAGGTTCGTCTCTCGTCCATGTCTTGAGGGTGAATGAACGTATTAACGCCCTTTCCGTTCTCCAATGACCCGAAATATTCACCGTCTTTGCTGTAGCTATGAATAACGGCCTCTTACCCGATCCCCATAAAGTGTTGAGGAGAAGATACACATCACCCGCGCAAATCGGAGTAAGTATACGGCGTGAAATATTTTGCCAGTCATTGAGCTGTTCCCTCACCTGATGAAGCAATCCCGCTTTAATGTCCCCCCATAATTCGCGCAACGAATATTTGAACACTCCCGCAGAAGGCGTTACGGATTTTGCTGACAGGACATTAACACCTTCCTTCCTGAAAGCCTGACCGTTACCCACAAGGGGAAATGCTGAGACGTTAGCGAGGGGATATTCTCTCTTCATCTTCACCGCAAGGACTGAGGCTATAGCGTCCTCACCGTAACCGTTAGAGGCAATGACAATCTCCGGCCTTAAGCCCCGTGAAAGCTCATCAGTAAACCGCGCAAAATCCTTAACCTTAACTTTCACTTTTGGTACGGAAAGAGGCAGTGCAAATTCTTCCGGCGAAATCCCGGGCATATTCGCCAAATCTTTCTCGGTGCAGGCCATGTATGACGCGCCCGAATTAACCGCAAGACTATTCAGCCTCATAACGTCATCATGAGTGTATCTGTGATGATCCCTGAATGCGATATTCCCTGAAACACTGCAATTCCTTTCCTCAAGTGAGCGCGTGAATGTCTCAGGGCTTCCAGTCGCGGAGAACGCAAAGACATTCGCCCCTTCATTGGGAGTGTTGATTAACCAGCCGTCAGCAACAATATCCGACATGAAAATATTTTCCGGCGGAATGAATTTGCTTACGGCCTGATAAACGCTGTTGAGCTGATGAGGAGTAGCCATTGAAGATTTTGTGATTACTGCAATGTGTGCGCGTTTGAGAGCCTTTACTTTTTCGCGCATAATCCCTGAAGGTGTTAATCTCCCATTCCCGAAAGGACACAACGCATCAACGAGTACAATATCACAATCCCTTCTCATGGATTTATGCTGGAAAGCGTCATCAGCAATCGCCAATTCAACGCCCAAATCACGCAATGCGTTAATGCCGTCAATCCTTCTCTTTGAGACAGCTACGGGGATATGCGGTAATTTCCGCGAAATCATGAGTGCTTCATCGCCCGTAATATCGCGTTCGCCTTCGCCGTTAAGTATTATTTCAACGTCCTGAGCTTTACCCATGTAGCCCCGTGTAACAATTCCCGCCTTAATCCCCCGTGAATTTGCATATTCAGCAAGCATTATCGTGAAGGGAGTCTTATTTGTTCCGCCGTAAGTCAGATTGCCTACACTTATCACAGGCAGAACAGGATTCTCCGTATGAAGCAGCCCGTGAGACCTCAGAAAATCCGAACACGTTGTGAATGCCCCAGTGAACCATGACATCGGAGTTAGTACAGCGTCAAAAAGAAGGCTGTAATTCTTACCTTTAGCGTGATTGATATAGCTGTTATAGATTGCCGTAAAGTTCAGCGTAAACCCCTCCCAATGATATTAACTCGTCATGCGTCCCGGCCTCTATGAATCTTCCTTCCTTGAGGACGTAAATTCTGTCAGCATTCTTTATCGTGCTTAACCTGTGAGCGATTATTATAGATGTTCTTCCCTTCATGGCCTGATTTAGTGCTTTCTGTACGGCAAGTTCTGACGCTGTGTCAAGCGAGCTTGTAGCCTCATCAAGTATCAGTATTCGGGGATCTCGGATTACGGCTCTTGCTATGGCTATACGCTGCCTTTGTCCGCCCGAAAGTGTAACGCCTCTTTCGCCGACAAGGGAGTCGTATTTTTCCGGCAAACTCTCAATGAACGCGCTAATGTCTGCAATTTCGGCGGCTTCCTTCACTTTCTCCATGTCAATATCTCCCATACCGTAAGCAATGTTGAAAGCTACAGTGCCCCTCATGAGTATGCATTCTTGAGGGACAATCCCAATCTGCCTCCGCAAGTCCTTAAGCCCGAACTCCGAAATATCAACGTCATCAATAAGTATACGGCCTTCGGAAGGCTCATAGAATCTCGGAATGAGATCGGCAATCGTAGATTTCCCCGAACCTGTAGGGCCTACGACAGCAATTTTCTTCCCGGCCTCAACGCTGAAGTTAATATCGTGAAGTATCTCCGTCTTGTCGTAACTGAATGATACATTCTCAAAGCGTATGTTGCCTTTTACGGGTATATGTTTATGATGAGAATAATTTTCGGTAGGAGTTCCCAATATGCTGCAAATTCTCTCCGCGCTAGCGATTCCAGTCTGCAAAACTCCCATATTGTTCATTACACTTCTAATCGGCTGAACCATGAAGGCAATATACCCAGTGAATGAAATCAATTCGCCGGGAGTCAAATCGCCGTTGATGACGCTCCTTCCACCGACCCAGAACACTACAGCCAGCGCGATAATCAGGAATACTTCAATCACTCCCGCTAAAATCCCCTGAACACTTACGGCCTTTAAGAGAGCGTCATAATTCCCTTTTCCGGCAATCCTGAAACGCTCCAACTCTGCGTCTTCATTCGCAAACGAACGCACTACCCTTACAGCCGAGAATGCTTCCTGAGCCGTCGCAGTTATGTCCGCTAAATGTTCCTGTACGTTGTGGCCGGCAATACGGAGTTTCTTCCCCGCAAACGACAATAGCATACCCACAAATGGCAGCACAATAATGATGAGGCAGGTTAATTTCCAGTTAATGTAGATGATGAAGGCGAACATTCCGAGAAAAGTTACGAGGTTGAACAGCAAATCAATAAAAGTATTCGTAACAATATTCTGCAACGTAGCAGCGTCGCCCGTAATCCTGCTCATCAAATCGCCCGTCCTTGAGGCGTAAATCGTGCTGAGTTTCATTCTCATCATGTGGTCGTAGAGTGCGTTGCGAATGTCCATTACAACACCCTGTCCGGCCTCGTTCATGCAGTAACGCTGAAGGTACATAGTAACGGCCTTAACCCCGAAAATAATCACAACAAGCCCGCAAATCACATTGAGCATGAAAATATTTTTTGAGATTAGAACGTCATCGACAACGGATTTGAAGAGGTACGGCGGAATTACGTTGAGACCTGACGAAGCTAGCATGAATATTACGGCCAGAAAGATTTTGAGACGGTATTTTCTGGTGTAAGCGCAGAGCATTCTCACGGGTTCGGAAATCAAAGCGCATCACCTGTCCCCGTTGCAATATCGCAGAGCCTCACCGAAGCACCTTCATTCCCCGAATGTTTCAGCAATTCCTCACGTACTGCCTTCAAACCTTCCGTATCATCAATATCACGTTTGACTCTCTCAGCAATCATGGCCGGATTAACATTCCCCCAAAGCTCAGAGAGAATATTCTTCTTGAATGTCCTGTTAGGCAGTGAGATAAAGCCGTTCCATTTCTTGACGGTGTGAAGGAGAGCTTTAAGCCTGATGAAATTTCCGACAATGGGAAGTCCCGTAAAGAATGCCGCGACACCTGAGACTGGAATATGAGCGAGGAATTTTTCGGGGGCAATAACGAGTCCCGGCAGCCCTGAGTGCATCATCTCAAAGTTATTCGTTCCAGGCGGCGTAACGGCGTAATCAGAGTTCCTCATCGCGACTCCGGCTCCGGCTCTCACGGGTTCAAGACCTTCTTTTCGCCACGTAACAATCTCATTCTCCGGCATAAACTGAGGGAACAATGAGCGTATTCTTGCGTTAGGGATAAGGCGTAAAATTTCGTCTCTGAGTTCACATAGCCAATGTATCGCGGCTTTTCTGATGTTAGGGCGGCTTCCCGGAAGGAAGAGTATACGCGGAGAGGCAATGTCTTTGTGCCAGTTCCACGAATTTAACGCAGAGGGTACAGCGTCCATATTGACGGCATCTTTGACCAAGTCCCCAATGCTTACGGTCTCAGGGAATGTTATCTGCTCCGGGTAAGCTGTGAGGAGTTTTGCGCCGGGGATATTCTTTTTGTGCCTGTAACTGTAAACGGTGAGTGAAGCCCCTGAAGATTTAGCCATTCTGAGGCCGAAAGCAATATCGCCTCCCATTTGAATAATACTGTCAGTGCGTTCATTAGCGACACCGTTCCAAATAACTGACGCTGAGGAAGGGCCTTCGAGTTTCTCAACTCCCAAGAGTGAAGCGGCTTCTCTCTCATGGCCTGAAGAGAAAGGGCACGGCAAAAGCCATAATGATATAGAATGTCCCCTCTTACGTAATTCTGAAGCGACAGGGCGAACCCATCCCCACAACTCGCCCGGGCCGTTTGTCAAAATAGTAACTCTCATTAATAAATCACCTTCTGAAAAATTTAATGTGCATAATGTAACACAAAAAATTCATATTGATTAGCTAACATGAAATCAAAATTTACGGAGGGGACTAACGATGAGGAAAGCTATAGCACTTATTCTGATAATGTTTCAGGTGAGCAGGGCGGACGCATTCGGCTGGGACGACATAACACAGTATGCAACAGACACATGGGACAGCATAGCGGATTACGTAGTGAGCTGGTTCAGCCCCGACAATACAACGCCGCAGAATGATATAGTTACGGTGAAGGACGGTATATTGCCGCCTAATATCGCTGATAATTGGGACAAACTTACGGGCGAGCTTAACGACACGTTGACATTGAGGGACAAACACGAGACTTTACCCGAAAGCGCGTGGTTCGGAGAAGACAAGGTCAGCAACAGCCAGAAGATTAACGAACTCTTAGACCGTGCAGTCGAAATACTTTCTGGGGGCGACGCAGGGAATACCCGCGCACAGGCCATGAAGTTACGCGCAAGAATCTCATCATTAAGGGCAGAGCTTGATACCTTGAGGAACGAGAGAATTACTGCCCCTGAAAGCACGTACCTTTTCTGGCGTAACACGAAGAGCAAGATTGACGCAAAAATCGCTGAGACCGAGAAAGAAATCTCAAGGACTGAGGACGAAATCAGAGCGATGACCGCAAAATTATCGCAGGAACTCCAGAATATCGGATTAGATCTTACGGACAGCCAGACGGACATACTGATAAATTCGGTAACGGGTGAGGACATATTGCAGAACACGATAATATTCGACAACGTAAAAGCAGTAGTAACGAAGCTCGAAGAATTATCGCAGAAAGACACAAACACGCTTGAAATCACGAAACGTTACACGGGAATGTATTTGGTGCTGAATGACCTTCTGATACACACTCAGGAAGGATTAGTGCGGAAAATGGATAAGGAATACAAACCGATGTTAGCGGAAATCGTGAAAGAGGCTGAAGAATTGCGGAGGCAGGCGTTATCGAAAAGCAAGGACAAGAGATATACGGAGTCGCAGCGGAAATCATTTTCACAGAACGCAGAGGCCAACTCAACGACAATCGAGGCCGCGAAACTTTACGGGAAACTTTTGGACAGCCAGCGTTTATCGGTGATGAACAGCATAAAGAGCTTGAGGTTAAACCGTGATTTGGCGGAGAACACTTACAGGACGGTAAGAAGTTCGGGTGAATTGAGGAGGCTTATACGTTCGGGGCTTGAAGCGTTTGATACCGTAACGAATCTTGAGATGCCTGAGCTGAGGATATTTGAGAGCGGTGCAATGAGGGCGGAATTTGACGAAATCAACAGGAGACTCATAAAGTAAGAGTTAAGAGAGGATTTGCCCGTCTGAAATACGGCGGGTAATTTTTTATGCCATTTTCAGAATGAGAGGTTCTGCAATTTCTATTCCCTCATCAATAGCTGCCTCAAGCCAAGCGCGTTTTGCGTCAATAGCATTAGCCCATAACCCTTCGAGAGTATCTGAACATGTTATGCACCCTGTGAGTTCGGGGTATCTTGCGGCAAATCCGCCTTCTTCCGTGTCGGGTATAATTTCGAGCTTGTAGGGCAGTGCCATATAGTAATCTAAATCTTTCAGCATTATTTATTCTCCCCTTTCTATTTCTTCGACAGCTTCTTTGACCATAATAACATATACGCGCTTTACTGGGTCATTTTCAGGAATAGTAATAGGGGGCTTTCCTTTCTTCCTGAATGTTCTGTGGCTGCTTCCTTTTGAAGGCGAGTACATTTTATAGCCGTAAGTCTCAAGCACTTTCCTTAGCTCATCAAAGCGCATATCTTTGCTCATAGCCTTAATACGCATAAGGAGCTTCATAAATTTTGACATTTTCCGGCCTCATTTCAGAACAAGTTGTGCTAAAGTATATTAAATTATATTTTACGGAGGCAGAAAATGAGAATTATATTAGCCTTAATGATTATGCTATTGACATTCAACACAGCAAGCGCAGATTTCTCCCTTTCATCAATGACACTTCGCGAGAAAGTCGGACAGCTCTTTGTGATACGTCCCGACCAGTTAGAAACCTCGCTATCACCCGACCAGATTCACGACCCGCGAAAATTCGGCGTGAAGTCAATCTCACCCCTAATGCGCCAAACCATGAAGGAATATCCCGCAGGAGGCTTCGTGATTTTCGGGAAAAACTTTGATTCACCCAAACAGCTCAAGCGATACACATCGGCCTTGAAGGAAATGTGCATTGTTCCCCCGATAATGGCAGTCGATGAGGAAGGCGGGCAAATCTCACGCATAGCAAACAAAAAGGGCTTCAATGTTCGGAAATTTCCCAGCACAAAAGCTATCGGGCAGTCCGGCCATGTCAAAGAAGCAGCCTCATACATAGCGTCATACCTCAAGGATTACGGCTTCAACCTCAACTTCGCACCCGTCGCAGACATCAACACTAACCCCGACAACATAGTCATAGGCGACAGGGCATTCGGCAGCAATCCCGCAGAAGTCTCACGCATGGCCGGTGAATACCTTGACGGACTCCACGAACATAACATCGCAGGAAGCCTCAAGCATTTTCCCGGGCACGGCGACACAAGAGGCGACACTCACAAGGGATATGTTGCGGCCTATAAGGCTTGGGACGAACTCTTGCGCGCGGAAATAATCCCGTTCCGTAACAACCTCAAGAAAGCCGATACCATCATGACGGCTCACATCACAATGAAGAATATTACGAGCGATGATTTTCCCGCAAGCCTTTCACGTGAGATTGTTACGGGGAAATTGCGCAACGAACTCGGCTATGACGGAGTCATAATCACTGACGCTATGAACATGGGAGCAGTTGCGGATAATTATTCGTCATCAGAGGCCGCAATACTCGCAATCGAGGCCGGAAATGATATAGTCTTAATGCCTTATGATTACCGCGAGGCTTTTGACGGAGTTGTTGAGGCGGTAAAATCGGGCAGAATTTCAGAGGCTAGAATTGACGAAAGCGTGAAGCGAATAATGAGGCTCAAAGAGAAAATATCAGGAAGCAAATTAAAATGGTGGCAGAAAGGAGCAGTCTATCAGGTTTACCCGAAAAGTTTTCTTGACACAGACGGAAACGGTACAGGCGACATCAACGGCATAACATCAAAGCTCGATTACCTTCACGATTTGGGCGTTAATGCTTTGTGGCTGACTCCTGTATACCCTTCCCCAATGGTCGATAACGGTTACGACATTTCAGACTACACAGCAATCGGTGAAAATTTCGGGACAATGCAAGACTTTGACAGATTGATAAGCGAAGGGGAAAAGCGCGGGATTAGAATCGTTATGGATTTAGTGTTCAATCACTGCTCGGATCAGCACGAATGGTTCAAGGAGTCAAAATCCTCACGAAACAACCCAAAATCTGACTGGTTCATATGGCGCGACCCTAAGCCGGACGGTTCAGCCCCTACAAACTGGCGGAGTATATTCGGCGGTTCAGCGTGGGAATATTGCCCCGAACGTAAGCAGTATTATCTTCACACGTTCGCAAAAGAACAGCCCGATTTGAACTGGGAAAATCCCGAAGTGAGACACGCATTATATGACGCTGCAAATTTCTGGCTCTCGAAAGGTGTCGGAGGCTTCC
>JAFSLR010000416.1 GCA_017448375.1 Synergistaceae bacterium
CTGCACGATTGAGGCAGAGAAAGGCTCATGGGGCGATGAGAATCTCGGAGACTTCCTCAGCTCTCAGGGCGAAGGTAACAGCGAAATCGAACGCTGGCGTAAAGCATTATCCGCCAATCTCGGAATCAAACCCATGAGCCAGTATGACGGCTCACCAGTCTACAAAGTCGTCATAATGTGCACGGACATGAAGCAGCTCGATGAGGCAAAAACAGCGTTAGGCGGTGAGTTCAATTTCGTAATGCAGGAAGTAAAAGTAGGCGGCTCATCTTCAACCTGCATTAACGGCGAAATCATCAACAAGGCTTTCAACAAAGGACTCGGCGTTGAGATAATATGCAAGCGTTACAACGTCCCAATTTCTGAAACAATAGGCTTCGGGGACAGCATGAATGATTTGGAAATGATACAGACAGTAGGCTTCAGCGTCTGTATGGCAAACGGTTCGGAAAAACTTAAATCGCTCTCTGACATGGTATGCCCCTCAGTGAGTGATGACGGTTTGGCGAAGGCGTTTGCGGAATTAAAGTTAATCTAATTTTCAGGAGGTATCATTTTATTATGGCACTGGATTACAGGAAATGTGCGGAAGAAATCGTTTCCCACATCGGCGGACGTGAAAATATCGTCCAGGCAGCACACTGCGCAACACGTTTGCGCCTCGTCATCAAGGACAACGGTAAAGTCGACAAAAAAGCCCTTGAAAACGTTGACGGCGTAAAAGGAATGTTCGAGAACAACGGACAGCTTCAGCTCATAATCGGTACAGGAACAGTCAACAAAGTTTATGCCGAGTTCCTGAGCGTTACGGGAATGACTGAGGCAACAAAAGATGACGTTAAAGCCGCAGCAGCAGCAGGTCAGCCAATCTGGAAGAGAATACTTAAGGCTGTCGGCGACGTTTTCGTACCTATTCTTCCGGCTATCGTTGCTTCAGGTTTGATGATGGGACTCGTTGAGGCTCTCGGTAAAGTTTATCCCGAATTTGCGTCAACATCATGGTACGATTTCCTTGACATGGTTGCGAACACAGCGTTTGCGTATCTTCCCGTCATCGTAGCAATTTCAGCAGCAAGAGTCTTCGGCGGTAACACGTTCTTGGGAGCTGTTATCGGTCTGGCCATGATTCATGCGAATTTGGTCAATGCATGGGTTGTCGGAACTCTTGAGACGATACCGGCATGGGATTTCGGCATTCTGAATTTCGTAATCCACGTTCAGAAAGTCGGCTATCAGGGACACGTTATCCCCGTAATTATTGCGGTCTGGTTAATGTGCGCGATTGAAAAGTGGCTTCACAAGCACACGCCCGAAATGATTGACTTGTTTGTCGTTCCGTTTACAACAGTATTGCTCACGACATTCATCACCTTCACAGTAATCGGGCCGATATTCTCACAGCTTGAAACATGGGTACTTGAGGGCGCAAAAATCCTCGTCAAGAATCCGATCGGCTCGGCAATAATGGGAGCGATTTATCCTTGGACAGTCGTAATGGGACTCCATCACATGTACAACGTAATAGAAGCCGGAATGCTTGCGGTTGAAGGCGGTCTCAATACGTGGATGCCTATAGCTTCAGCGGCAAACTTCGCACAGTTCGGAGCATGTCTTGCAATCGGTTTCAAGGCACGCAACGCCCGCACGAAAGTTGTAGCAGTCCCCTCGTCAATCTCAGCGGCACTCGGAATCACTGAGCCTGCAATTTTCGGTATCAACCTTCGCTTCTTCAAGCCCATTATTGCGGGTATGATCGGCGGCACAGTCGGAGCGTTTTACGGCGCAATGTCTGGAATCGGCGCAAAGGCTTACGGTGTTACGGGAATCCCCGGCTACCTCACAATCGCACAGCCTGTACAGTACACGATACTTCTTGCGATTTCGGGCGGTATAGCGTTCGTACTTGCGTGGATCATGTGGCATGAGGAAGAACCCGCAGAGGCTGCCCCCGCTCCCGCTCCCGAAGCAGCACCCGAGTCGGCCATCGAGTTCGGAACGGTCATAACGTCATCAGCAGGCGACATAGCGCAGTGCACAGCCGGAAAAGTTATCCCTTACACCGACATTCCCGACCCGACTTTCGCGGCAGGGACTCTCGGTCAGGGCGTAGGGATTGAGCCTGAAGACGAGTATGTTTACGCGCCCATTGACGGCGAGATTTCGTCCGTAGCTGAGAGCAAACACGCAATCGGCATTACGGGAGCGCAGGACATGGAAGTACTGATTCACGTTGGAGTCGATACCGTAGAAATGAAAGGCGACGGGTTCGAGGATTACGTGAAGGAAGGCGACAAGGTCAAGAAAGGCCAGCGCATAATGAAGTTCGACCGCGAGAAAATCAAGAAGGCCGGACACCCCGATACAGTAGTGTTGCTCCTCACGAACAGCGACGACTACGACGGTGTGAAGTACGGTGCGGACATCTAATCTTTAACGCTCAGAGAAAAATTTATCCCCTTGCTTTTACGGGCAGGGGGATTTTTTTTGTGATTACTTTCTGCGTATAAGTTTTTTGTCGGACTCTGATTGACAGTGTATTGAATGTTCCTAAATATAACAGATTCACACTGATTGAAATATGGAGACGTTAATGTATAATTGAGAAAATTTTTCACTTAAGGGAGTGATTTCTCATGAAACGCAATATTTGGTATTCAGTTCTCGTGATTGCGTTTGTCGTTTTTGCGGTCATAAGTGCCGGGGGCTGCGGTGGAAGCTCAGGTGATCCCGTAAAAATTGAATCAACTCCAGACAATCCAGATAATCCGGATAATCCAAGTAATCCACTATCGGAATTAATCGGGGGAAGCGATTTAGTGTCTGTTTACGGTACAGAGGAATACGTGAACATGGTCAAAGAGTTTCAGGCAAGCGGAAGTTTCGACAAGATGAACGAGATATATATGATATTC
>JAFSLR010000417.1 GCA_017448375.1 Synergistaceae bacterium
AATCAAAGAAAATTACGCTCAAAGTGAATGGAAAAGCACCAAAAATCACGGCAAAATTACCGCAGGCGACAGCGGGAGAGAATTACAGTGCGGAACTTTCAGCGACAGGAAGCGAGCCAATAACATTTACTGCAGACCTTCCCGAATACCTGACGCTTGATGGAAAAACAATCACCGGGAATATTCCAGAGTCAGCCAAGAATTTCAAAGTGAAAGTGTATGCATCGAATCCCGTGAAGACAGTGTGCAAAACGTACACTGTAAAAGTGATAACGAAGAAAAAATCAGTTTCCGAAATCTACAAGGCGGAGAAAGGTACAGACATTACGAAAAATGATGTGATTACCGGGATGCCGACAAAACCAGAAAAAGATACTGAGATTAATTCCGGGTATATTATTGTGGCAGTACTCGGCGAAGTTTCACGTGATGTGTCAGGAATGTATGACTTTAGCGTTGAGTTGCCTGATTACATTGTAGAAGGTTCAGAGCTAGTTTACCTTGCAAATTCCGATAAGCCCTCAGAGGATGATGACATAGCAGAATTTTATGATGATACAGGCGCAGAGATTTCAGCAGTGCCGGAGAACAGGCGAATTACTGTATCGATATGGCTGAACCCTGAGACGGTCTATTATCCAGTGATAGCAGTGAAAGATTAAGCAATTCCCGCCGGGCTTCAGGAAAGAGTCCCGGCTTCTTGTTATAATTACCCTCATAAAGGAAGTGAAGACAACGAAAGAAGACCGAGAAAAGAAATGGCAAAGTTTGACGCTGGCGGATGATTTTCTATTCTGCAAGATAATGTCAGACACCACGCTGTGTGCAGAAATGCTGAGGCGAATATTTCCGAAACTGGATGTGAGTGAAATCCGGCCAGTAGAAGCGCAAAAAGCGGAGAAGTTAGCCTTGCACATACGCGGAGTGCGGTTTGATATATTCACGCGGACGGCGTGTGAGATATTCGATGTGGAAGCGCAAAAAAGAAACTAGACGTACTGTATTTATAGTAATTTTAATTGAGAAGTTGAAAGGGGTAAGTGAATGATGGATAGCCAAGCATTTCAGCTACAAATAGATAACAATTTAGCTCAAAAAGCAACGGATATTTTTTCCAGTCTTGGACTTGATCTCAAAACGGCGATTGAGCTTTTCTTGAATCGCTCAGTGCAGGTTCGCGGTATTCCTTTTGCCATGCGGCTGCCTGATAATAGAGATAACAGTTCAAGTGATGCGATAGCTGCAATGAAAAACATGAGCCGTATGGCTGAAGAAGCAGGTGTTGCTAATATGACACTGGAGGAAATTAATGCGGAGATTGATGCTGTGAGACACGGATATGTAAAGGCTTGATATGAAAACATTTGCTGTCATTGATACAAATGTACTTGTTTCCGCATTGCTTCGTTGGGACTCTGTACCCGGTGCTGTCGTGGAAGAAGCTATTAATGGAAATCTTGTACCTATTCTGCATGAGAAAATTATAAGTGAATATGATGAAGTACTGCACCGTAAGAAATTTCCTTTTTCGGAAGAGGATATACAAATCTTGCTCAGAGGACTGAAAGAAAGCGGAGTATTTTGGGTGCCGGCATTGATAGAAGAAGAATTGCCTGATAAAAAAGATGTAGTGTTTTATGCTGTTACAATGGAGGCTAGAAAAGAAGAGGACGCTTACCTTGTAACAGGAAATATCCGCCACTTTCCAGTGAGGCCGTATGTAGTAACTCCTCGTGAGATGTTGAGCATTCTACAACGAAAGCAACATGAATGACGGACTGAAAAAACGTTAGTATCAAGCGGGAAGTTGTCTCCGCAAGAAGCATCAATGATAACGGGTTGGAATGTAAATCCTGCTATGTAGTTATGTTTCTTGTGTAGAGACTTAAAGAGCGTTCAGGAAATTTCCCCGAACGCCTTAAAAGTATATTTCTTATCTTCTGTCTAAAGCGAGGACGTGGTTCATACGGCAGAGCAGTCTTGTCCGTTTCCGCAGTGCTTTCCTTTCCGCGAGTCTTTCCAGAAATCTTATCAAAGTCTTCATTGCTACAGCACCCTCATTACTTCATAGCCATTGCGCTCCAGCTCACGCCTCCAGCGGTTCATCAAATCCCAGTCGAGGCAGTTGAATGTGATGCCGTAAGCGTTCTCCAGCTTGTCCCTCATCTCCCAGAGGATGTGTCCGATGCCCGCGTTAGTTCTGTCGTAGCCCCATCCCGTCATGACTTCACAGCCTTCGATGGGCAGTCCGTACTCGTTAGTGGCGTAGAACATAATGGCCACAATGGTAGCTTTTTTCGTGTGCCGTGCGGTGATTTTTCCCCTCTGCTGTCCGTCTTTGTTAATGAGCCAAGCGGAGACCTTGCGCTCGACAATTTCAAATTCTTTGTTAGTCAACATGTTTGATACCTGCTTTCGTCAAAATGTAATCGGCAGCCCTGTTAGCGTCAGCGGCGGCTTTGAAGATGGCGTTGCTGTCGTTGCTGATGCATTCAAGCCACCCGTCAACATAAGAAGCGTGATTCTGGAAGACTTCTTCACTCTGGGGGATTTTTGCGGCGCATGAGATGAACATGCTTCCGATTTCGGCGACCAGCTCCTCGCGTGCGTAAGCGGTAGTGTGCTTCCCGCCGTAGATGTCGCGCTTGAGCCTGGTGGAGTGTCCCGTCCAGTGAGTAAGCTCATGAAGAAGTGTGGAGTAATAGCCTGTTGCGCTGATGAAGTCTCCCTTAGGCGGCATGTGAATGGAGTCAGTAGAGGGCTGATAGAAAGCTCTTCCCCCGCCGTAGAGAATTGTTGCACCGCTCGCTGAAATGATTTTCTCAGCGGTCTCGTGAGCTTCGATTTCGTTTACAGGGGGTGGAGTGTATTCGCCGATGCCGTCAACCTGCGAGGCGTGAAAGACGGTGAAGAATCTCTGAACGACAGCTACGACTTTTGAGTTATTCTGCTCGTCTGTTTCAGTCAGAGGCTTCCACAGTGTAACATGAGTTCCTTTCGCGCCCTTCTTGACCCTGAGACCGTGTTCTTCGGCCTGATGGAAAGTCATCCAGCGCGGATCGGTTCCGCCGTCAAGCTGCAGCCCTTTAACGGTGAGGATTAAAGTGTTGATGCCGGAGTACTCGCGCCCTGATATGTTCTTGGGAGCTTCTCTTCCCCGCCACGGCCTTGTCCACGGAGCAGTACCCGCTTTGATAGCTTCCACAAGGCTGTTAGTGATTTCCTCGCGGACTTTCTTGCTGTAGTCGGTCAATGTAATCTCTCCTTTCGTTGTTCAAGTTAGCGGGCATATTACCGTCAGAGGAAAAAGGAATGATGGATAGTAAAGCGGAAAGTGAAATCGGGTATAAAGCTAGTTGCTGACGTGGATGAATGACGGCAATATACGCGGGCAAGAGGATGTGAAAAGAATGAGATTTAAGGGCCGGACATTAGCGTTATCGGACTTGGGAAAAGTCAGCAAGAAGGCGAAAGC
>JAFSLR010000057.1 GCA_017448375.1 Synergistaceae bacterium
AATACGAAAAAGTATTAGTATTGTAGTTATAATGCTCCGAATACTGAAGCATGACAGGCAGAACGGCAATATCATCTCGCCCGTCCCCGTCAAAATCGCCAGCTACAGTTCAGAGTGAATATGTGCAGGAAATGCCGTCCATGTTTCCGCCGCGTGCTTGGTATTGCCCAGTTACGTCATCTCCATCCCATGATGTTGCTGTGTAGTTGTACGTGTCTACTGTACCGCTATTTAACACGCTGACATTGAAGCCGCCGCCGCCCTCATTATCGCCTTGCAGAGTAACCTGAAGGACTGCGCAGCGCACTGCTGTCCTGTCCGAGTACACTACAGCAATCTCATTCTTGTAGCCGTCATTGTTGAAATCGCCGACCGTCATGCTGACAGGGAAATATACAGTTCCGTCAAGCATTTTAGGAACATTGCTGTCATTGAGAGTCGTTGACCATGAGCCAAAATCAGCCAGAACTGAGAATGCAAAAGCGTCATCATCATTATCGTCCGGGCTGGCATATCCCAGAGTTACATTGATTGTTTTGTCGTCCCTCGTGAGATATGCTGTAACTTCATATTTCTAACCTTTTACGGTCATACCGCCTTTCACATCGAGCAGTATACCTTTTACTAAATCTCCATAGCGGTCGTAGTTGCCATGCCCAATCTGGGCGTTTCCATCGTCAGCCTTGCCCGTAACATAAGCAGTTTCACTTTTTATCCCGTGTCCAGACTCATAAGAAAAATTCGCCAGATGTTTTTTGTCGTCGTTGGCATTTACTTTTGCGATTTCGGCAACGGACAAGTTCCGATAATTTAAGGGAGTGTCGAGGGTGCCGGGAATATCAGCCTGTAGTGAGGCTTGGTGATTATTGCTGCCGTCAGTGTTGAGCGTGTAGAGTTCTATGTGTTCTTTGTAGTAGTTGGTATCTTGGGGATACGCGCCGTAAATGTACAGGGAGTCCTTCCCGAACTG
The DNA here is from genome assembly GCA_017448375.1 of Synergistaceae bacterium. Taxonomy (GTDB): domain Bacteria; phylum Synergistota; class Synergistia; order Synergistales; family Aminobacteriaceae; genus JAFUXM01. The sequence continues at coordinate 971 of JAFSLR010000057.1, forward strand.
GAAATCCCCCGATGTTTGTCCCGTAACATGACGGATTATGTCGGGTATCTGACTCAGTGCGAGCTCTGAGCCGTCATGACCCTTAACCGTTACTGCGAATGACGTTCCCGCGCTCACGAACAGCAAAAGCAGGACGCAAAGTGAAAAACGCAAATTGTGTTTCATGAATAAATTTCCTCCTTACTGAAATTTTTTCTGGTAATATCGAGGTGGGTGAATTTATATTACTTCAGCCGAAAAAATAAAGTGTCATGAAAAACTCAAAATCGCATGAATTACGCAGGACTTTAAGTTTAGTGCAGGCGTGTAAAATTCAGAAATCAAAAATTTACAGTTTAAGGAGAGATTCAGAAATGAAAATTTTTGTCATGGCGATTCTTTTCGCGGCATTGATGAACGGAATCGCATTCGCTCACACTGTGTTTTCGCCCGAAGGAAAGACTCTCAAGATTCATTGGGCAGTCCTCGAAGCAAAGCCCGGAAAATTTCCCGACATGGCCGCAATCAGCGCACGGACAGTAGCACGTTCAACGCCGAATGAGTCCGGGACGTATTCACTTTACGGCGCAATCGACAAAGCTAACCCTGATATTATGAGGTTACTTGAGATATACGAGGACGAGTCAGCGTACACGTTTCACACTTCAAGCGAAGGATACAAGGCGTTTGTTGAGGAGCGGAAACCGTATCTTGAGAGCGTGAAATTTCTTCCTGTTGACGCGGTTGTACTTGAACAGAAGAGATCCGGCGCGGGAAAATTCGTCATTCTGACTCTGATTGAGATTAAGCCCGATAATCTTGAGGATTTCAGGACGCTAATCACTCAGGAATATTCGAGGGCAGTTGGGGAAGTTCCCGGCGTAATGGGAATGTTTGCGACAAGTGAGAAGGGGGAACGCAAAAATTTCATTCACGCAATGGAGATTTACGCGGACGAGTCAGCATATAATAGTTACATTAAATCCGAGCATTACAAAACCTACAGGAAGAAGGCAGATATTATGACAGAAACGCGCAAGGATTTTGAGAGCCAGCCCGCGAATATCAATCTCAGCGAAAAGGGATTACATCTTGACCCTGAGTCGGCAAATCTTCCTTTCCCCGCCGGAAAACCGAACACAGCATACGCGCAGTACTTTGACGGAATGAGCTATCTTTCGCCGTTGTCGCTCGAACAGGTAACAATCTTCAACGTAACGTTTGAGCCCGGCTGCCGTAACCACTGGCACATTCACCACGCGAAGAACGGAGGCGGCCAGATACTTATTGCCGTATCGGGTCGTGGGTGGTATCAGGAATGGGGGAAGCCCGCGCAGGAATTGAAGCCCGGTGATGTCGTGAATATTCCCGCGAACGTAAAGCATTGGCACGGGGCAGCGAAGGATTCGTGGTTTCAGCATTTTGCGGTTGAGGTTTCTGGGGAGGAAACGTCTAACGAATGGTGCGAGGCCGTAAGCCCGGAGGAGTACGCGAAGCTGAAGTGAATTTTTGTCGGGGAGTTGAGGAAGTGAAAGAAAACGAGTATAGCTGAAGAACGAGAAAAGAAATGGCAGAGTTTGACGCTTGCGGATGATTTTCTGTTCTGCAAGATAATGTCAGACACAAAGCTGTGCAAAGAAATGCTCCGGCGAATATTTCCCGATTTAGATGTGAGTGAGATTCAGTCGGTAGAGTCGCAGAAAGCGGAGAAGCTAGCCCTTCATATACGGGGGGTGAGGTTTGATGTATTTACGCGGACGGCACGAGAGATATTTGATGTGGAGGCGCAGAAGCGAAAGCTGGAAGATTTGTCGAAAAGGCCGAGAGCGTATCATATTGTGATAGGTTATGACGGTCTTAATGTTGAGACGCTGAGGACTTCAGGGAATTATAAGGGATTGCCCGATGCGTATGTAATCTTTATCTGTATGTTTGACCCATTCGGAAAGGGGCGGCATATATACAGCTTTGAGAACTACTGCACGGAGGATAAGAATATTGCGCTTGGGGACGGAGCGTATACGGTGTTCCTGAATACGAAAGGGAAGCTGAATGATGTAAGCCCGGAGTTAAAGAGATTTCTGGACTTTCTGGGGAATAACGAAGTCAGCGAAGATTCGTATATTAAGGAGTTGGACGAGAAAGTGAAGGAAGCGAAAGCGAATACGGAATGGAGGCGGGAATACATGAGGTTATTAACGATAGAGGACGAGAAATTCGCGGAAGGTCGTAATATAGGGCGTGAAGAAGGCCGAGAGGAGGGACGCGCAGAGGGTGAGCAACATGGCCGAACAGCCGAAAAACGCACAATATATGAACGACTTGTAGCGGATGGAATGACGGCGCAAAAAGCATCAATAATAACAGGGTGGAATTTGAAGTAAGGAGTGTTAATCATGAGAATAATATTTATAGGAGTGATTGCTGTTATGGTTATGGCAACATGCGCATTTGCAAACGTTAAGGAGTTCAGGAAAACTGATCCTGAGTTCGCTGAGTTTTTCGGGAATTTCGCGGGCGTTGAGGTTCCGTCACAGTCAAAACTTGATGCCCGTACAAGATACATGGCCATTCTTGCGGCGTTAATGGGCTGTCAGGGCGTTGACGAGTTCAGAGCGGTATTGCCGGAAGCACTTGACGCGGGACTCACTCCGTCAGAAGTCAAAGAGGTAATCTATCAGGGTACGGCCTATCTTGGTATCGGACGCACACGGCCTTTTCTCACGTCAGCAAATGAATTTTTCACGCAGAAAGGAATCTCCCTTCCTCTTGAGAATGCCTCAACAACTACACCCGATAACAGAGTCGAAAAGGGAAACGGCGCACAGGTTGAAATTTTTGGTGAAGGCATGAAGGGATTTCAGGACTCAGGGCCGGAGGAAACTCGACACATTAACCGCTGGCTTGCCGGAAACTGTTTCGGGGATTACTACACGCGAAAAGGACTCACTCTCAGGGAGCGCGAAATGATTACGTTCTGTTACATCGCGGCTCAGGGAGGGTGCGAACCTCAGCTTACGGCTCACGCAAAAGGCAACATGAACATGGGAAACGACAAGGCATATTTGATTGATGTTGTGTCGCAGTGCCTTCCGTATATCGGTTATCCCAGAAGCCTTAACGCTATAACCTGTATCAACAAGGCGGCGGAATAATGATGATGAGACTTGCAATAATTTTAGCGGTGATTGCTGTCATGGCCGGGAATGCTTTTGCGGGTGAAATGATAAGCGTTAAGGGCGGTAAATTTCTCATGGGGAGTCCTGAGTCTGAAAACTGGCGGAGCGATGACGAATTACAGCACGAAGTTACGGTGTCGGACTTCCAGATTTCCCCCTATGAGGTAACGCAGTCTGAATACAAGAAGCTGACGGGCGATAATCCTTCCTCATTTAAGGGTGATAATCTTCCTGTCGAGAATGTAACATGGCTTGAGGCCGTGAGATTCTGCAACGCAAAGAGCGAGTCCGAAGGCTTGAAACCAGCATACACGATTGACGGCTCAAAAGTAGCGTGGGACTTGTCATCAGACGGCTACAGACTCCCGACCGAAGCCGAATGGGAATATTCCTGCCGTGCTGGGACATTAACGCCCTTCAACCTTGAGCACTCAATCGGAGCTGAAGAGGCGAATTTCTACGGTCATTATCCGTATGAGATTGAGGAAAATTACTTTTCACAGCACAAGCTCACGACAAAGCCGGGAATTTATCGCGCAACAACAATCGAGCCGGGGCAGTTCACACCAAACCAGCTCGGACTCTACGACATGCACGGGAATGTAGGCGAATGGTGCTGGGACATTTACGCGGAATATGACACATCAGCAAAAACAAATCCTACAGGCCCGGAGTCGGGAACACGGCGTGTCAATCGCGGCGGGGGCTGGAATGATTTTGCCAAGAACATGCGCTCGGCTTACAGGGCAGCAGCTCCGCAGGAACGGAGGCTCTATAATGTCGGCTTCAGGGTTGCGCGCGGTGCAATCGGAACGGGGATAATCACATCTCAGGCCATACAGGAGACTTCAAGCAAGAGGAAAAATATTCTCATAGCATATTTCACTTGGAGCGGAAACACTCAGGGAATAGCCTACGAGATTCAGAAACAGACGGGCGCGGAAATTTTCGAGATTACGCCGGAAAAACCGTACTCCGAAAGTTACAACACGGTATTGCGCGAGGCACAGAGAGACCAGCACAGGAAAGCGCGTCCGAAGCTGAAGGATCACGTGAAGAATTTTGCGGATTATGACGTAATAATGCTGGGTTACCCGAACTGGTGGGCTAGCATTCCCGCTCCTGTCGCAACGTTCCTTGAAGAGTATGATTTTGCCGGAAAAACGATTATGCCGTTCTGCTCACATGGAGGCGGTCGTTTCGGCCAGAGCCTAACGGCAATCGCTAAACTTGCTCCGAAGGCCGTAATCACGGAGGGATTGTCGGTTCATTATTCGGGCGGTGGAAGGCTGAAGGACGATATATCACGCTGGCTTTCCGAGAATTAAATCAGCAATAAGAATAGTAGAATCTTAACCGTACTTGTAAAATTTGCAGGTGCGGTTTTTTGTTGAAATTTTTTGGAGAGTGATATAAATATGATAAGCAGAATATTTGACTTCATGTATTCGTCCGGCGCATTGAAATATCTCGGTGCGTTCTTGTGGGGAGTTGCAAGCGTAATTCTGAGTCCGTGCGGAATAAGCCTGATACCGTTAGTTGTGGGCTACGTTGCGAACACTGACACCCCATCACACTTTCGGGCGTTCAAGATTTCGTGTGCATTCTGTGTCGGAATAATCATCAACCTTATGTTAATCGCCTTCATCACATCGGGAATCGGTATGCTGCTGGGAGGCTACGAGAGATTTTTGACTCTCATAACCGCAGCTGTTTTCATCATCATGGGACTTCACATAATGGGACTTATTCACATAAAGTTTCTGGGAATGTCATCGCGCGTTAAAGGCACGGAGTCCCAAACCATGAAGGGTGCAATAATTCTCGGAATCGTTTCGGGACTTGCTGTCGGCCCGTGCAACATCGGCTACGTAAGCCCCGTATTATCGCTCGCAATGTCGGAAGCCTCGAAGGGACTCGCCGGTGCTGTAGCGTTAGTGATGTGCTATGCATTGGGATATTGTGCTGTGCTGATATTTGCGGGAACATTTGCGCAGATTTTCTCATATTACCTTCAGAGCGGGGAAGACAGCGTTCTAACCTACATGGTTAAGGCCGTGAATGTAGTATGCGGAATTGCGTTAATTATCGGAGGAATATATCTCATAAGCGAGGTAAGATTCTAAATAGTTACCCCGTCTGTCTCCTTTCCTAACTTAAAAGGCGGGAAAAGTCCTATCCTGCCTACTATAGGGGAGGAGTAAAGAAGGGGTAATTTTATATTTATGGGATTGTTTTGTTACGCTCAAACC
>JAFSLR010000418.1 GCA_017448375.1 Synergistaceae bacterium
CATCTTCCATAAAGATTAGGCCGTTTTCATGCGCGAGTTTTGCCAGTTCTTTGCGTTCGGGTGCTGAAGTGAAGCCTTCAATCCTGAAATTTGACGGGTGAATCTTCATGAGCATTTTTGTTGACTCGTTTATTGCCCGCTCGTAATCGTAAAGGTGAGTGCGGTTTGTTGTGCCGACTTCGTGAAGTGTTGCGCCGGACAATTCCATTATGTCGGGGATTCGGAATGAGCCGCCAATCTCGACAAGCTCACCGCGTGAAACGACGACTTCAGAGCCTTTAGCGAGTGCCGACAGCGTGAGCATTACCGCGCCTGCGTTATTGTTGACGACGAACGATGACTCCGCCCCTGTCAGAGCGCAAAGCAAATCCTCAATGTGTGAATTTCTCTGACCCCTTGCGCCGGCCTTCAGGTCGTATTCGAGATTGCTGTAACCTGCTGCGATTTCCGACATGGCCGTAACGGCTTCATTTGCGATTAATGAGCGTCCCAAGTTCGTGTGAATTACGACTCCCGTAGCATTAATTACGCGCCTGAGCATGGGACGTGAGGCAGAAGCAAGCGCACTGAGGCAAGAGTCCCTGAAACTGTCAGGCGAAAATTCTCCGTCATCCTCAAGAATCGACCGCCGAATCTCTGAAAGCTCGCGTGAAATTATCCGTTTAACTCTCATTCGCCCCAAAGACTCAAGCCATTTTTGCACCCATTCATAGCTCAGTACTATATCCATTGCGGGAATAGCTCTTAACTTCTGCCCTTTGTCCGGCATTTTCAACACTCCCAAGAAATTTTTTGTGATACGAATATCATATCACGCGCTACAATTTTCCTTCTTTTTCGTCCTTGCAAAGCGAGTGCCACAACGACCAGCACGCGCACACCATTATTATCGCAAACGGAGGAGCGGCCGTTAATGAGACTGTCTGCAAATTCTGAAGTCCTCCAGTCATCAGCAGAACGATAGCAAGCGCGGCCATGAGTACGCCCCAGATTCCCATCTTTGATTTCGATGGATTCAAGTCGCCGTGATTAGAGTACATTGACAGGACGAACGTTGCCGAGTTTGCTGACGTTACGAAGAATGTTGTGATTAATACGAGCATTGTTACGGACATGATGAAGCCCATCGGGTAATATTTATAGAGCGCGAAGACTCCGACCGATATATCTTTCGTTACCTGTGAAACAATGTCGATGCCTTTCACTAACTGAAGGTGAAGTGCTGACGTTCCGAAAATCGCAAACCATGTGAAGCTCCCTAACGCCGGAACGATTAACACGCCCGCTACAAATTCGCCGATTGTGCGGCCGCGTGAAATCCTTGCGACGAATGAGCCTACGAAAGGTGCCCAGGCAATCCACCACGCCCAATAGTAGAGCGTCCAGTTCTTGAGGTGATCAGCGTATTTTCCTCCGTAAGGTGCCATCAAGAAACTCTCTTTTACGAGTCCGCTCGTGAAGTCGCCGATACCTGTCATCAACGACTCAAGAATCGGGAGCGAAGGCCCTACGCAGAATAACAGCACCATTAACGCGAGGCATATTACGAGGTTGAGATTTGCGACAAACTTTATGCCCTTGTCGATTCCGAGAACCGCCGAACCAGTGTAAAGCACCGCAAGTATCACGATGATTGTTACCTGTATCATTGTGGTTTTGTCGATTCCGCCTATTTCGTTCAATCCGCTGTTAAGCTGTAACGTTCCGAGTCCTAATGACGTTGTGATTCCTGCGAGTGTTGCGAAAATTGCGAGTACGTCAATCATTTTCCCGAACCACCCGTCAACAGCTTTCTGCCCGAAAATCGGAATGAACAGCGAGCTTATGAGTCCGGGAGAATTTCTCCTGAACTGATAGTAGGCCATAGGCATGGCGATTACCGCATAACCTGCCCAAGGGTGAAGCCCCCAGTGGAAGAATGAGATCTGCATTGCGTCTCGTGCTGCCTGAATTGAGCCCGGCTCTGCTCCGAACGGCGTATTGCTGAAGTGTATTAACGGCTCGCCAGCTCCGTAGAAGACGAGTCCGACTCCCATTCCGGCGGAGAAGAGCATTGCGAACCATGAAATATTGCTATGTTCCGGGCGGTCTTCAGGGAGTCCGAGTCTTACGTGGCGGAATCTGCTGCAAGCCATCATTATGCAGAAGATGACGAAGCAGTTCATTGTGAGGAGATAGCCCCAGCCGAAATATTTCGTGAGTCCGCCGAAAAGCGAGTTTGCGAACCCTCCGAAATTTTCCGGCGCGAGATAGCCCCATGCTACGATTGCGAATGTGATTGCTATTGAGATTATGTAGACGGAATTAACTTTTGATGTTGACTTTTCCACACCGCTGACTGATCCCGTAACGAGAAAATCGCGGCCTTCGTCTTTCTTTTTGTCAGACATGTAATTTTCAGCTCCTTTTATGATTTTTGCGCGTAAAAAAAATGCCGGGGGCTGATTCTCACAACTCCCAGCATGATTTTTGCACTAGAATTTTGACGGGAACACTGTCGGCTCTTCAACCGGTGTAGCAAGAGCGTTAAGGGCGGCTTCAACACGTGAAGTTCTGAGCTGCCATTCTGCCTCTTTGCTGAGTTCGGGGTCTCCGAGCGGATAAGGCACTGAAACTGTCTGCACCATTCTGTTTGACCCTACTGTTTTTGCAACGTCAATAAGGTTGCACATTACTGTTACGGGGATTCCTGTACGCTCTATTTCTTTTCCCATCGTTGCACCGCAACGTGTACAAGTTCCTCAGGTCGACGTGAGAATTACAGCATCAACGCCCGCTTCGTGGAGTTCCTTTGCGATTTCACGGCCGAATTTCGCCGCAAATGCCTGTGTCGTTCCTGTTCCGACTGTAACATAGAACCAGTCATATACCTTGCCGATTTTGCCCTGTTTCTCAAAGTAGCGCATTGCGTCAAGCGGGATTCCTCTGTCAGGTACAGCGCACATGGCCGCCGGGTCAAATCCTGCGTGTATCGTCTTGAATACGCCTTCGGGAAGATTGTCCCTGTCAGCAATGTTGTACTTGCCCCACTTCTGGGCGGAAGCACTCTGAATCCTGTCGGGGTTGTCGACGGGAACGACTCCGCTTGATGATACGAGGGCGATTGTTGCGTGCGCAAGGTCCTTAACGGGTGCTGCGGGCGGAATCTTCTCCATGCTCGGAATGATTAACTCTGTCTGGAAAGGTTCGCCGTTAATCTTCTTGAGGAGCATATCAATGACTCTGTCAGCCGCCATAATTCCGTTGGGTTCGGGAATCTCCATACGGATTCCGCGCGGGAAGTAACCTTCCTGTGCTGCCGGTAAGAGCTCTTCACCCTTCGCAATCTTCTTGGCAAATGCCGCCATCGGTGTAACGTCCTGTTTCATGAACGTAGCCTTGCGCCCGCCCTTGAAGATGTATGCAACTGATTTGTACTCTTCAACGCCGGGGTTCTCTTCGTTCATTGATGTGATTACAGGTACGTGATAACGCTCGCTAACGGCCTTGCAGATGATTCCGCAGCCGACACCGTAACGTCCGGCCATGAATGCTGGCCCTGCGAAGAACATTCCGAACTCTTTTGTGTCGAGGAACGCGAAAATCTCTTTCAGTGCCTCTTCTGTGTGGTTCGTGATGTAGTTGTCTCCGCA
>JAFSLR010000058.1 GCA_017448375.1 Synergistaceae bacterium
ATATTTCCGGCAAAAATCAAAGTCCCTCTGGTCGTGCGCAGGGACTCCCATTATTGCGCCTGTTCCGTAATCAATGAGGATATAATTTGCGACCCAAATGGGAATCTTCTTTCCGTTTACGGGATTTATTCCGAAGAACGGAGTCTTGAAGCCGAGTTTTTCCGCGCCTGCGTCTGAACGCTCTATTGATGACTGCGAGGCTGTGAGCTTTACGAACTCTTGAAGTTTTTGCGACTCGTCAGGATTCATTGCGGACATCATTTTACGGACTAATTCATGTTCAGGAGCAAGCGCAATAAACGTAACGCCGTAAATCGTATCAAATCTTGTTGTGAACGCTTCAAGCTCGTAATCAAGCTCAGGAATCTTGAATGACAATCTTGCGCCCTCAGAACGTCCAATCCAATTCGTCTGCATGATTCGTACACGTCTCGGCCAGCCTTCAGAAAGTTCTTTCTCTATGTCGTCTAATAATTCCTGCGCGTAATCCGTAATCTTGATGAACCATTGCTTGAGATTCTTTTTGTGGACGGGATTCCCGCAACGCCAGCAGCCTCCGTCAACGACCTGTTCATTAGCGAGGACAGTCCCGCAAGTTTCGCACCAATTTACGGGGGCTTCTTTCTGGTAGACTATTCCGCGTTTGTACATCTGGAGGAATATCCATTGATTCCACCTGTAATAATCGGGAAGACAGGTTATAGCTTCGCGCCTCCAGTCGTAACTGTAGCCCATGCGTTTAAGCTGTTCGGTCATGTAGGCGATATTGGAGAGTGTCCAGTCGTGAGGCTTTGTTTTGTATTTAATTGCGGCATTTTCGGCGGGCATTCCGAAGGAGTCGAATCCGATTGTGTAGAGGACGTTTCTTCCTGTTTTGCGGTGGAAGCGGGCTAATACGTCTCCGATTGAGTAGTTTCGGATATGTCCCATGTGAAGCGCGCCTGAAGGGTAAGGGAACATTTCGAGGCAGAAGAATTTTTCGCGGGAAGGGTCTGTGTGAGATTCAAAGCAGTGAGATTCGTTCCAGCGAGTCTGCCATTTTGATTCTATTTCAGCAAAATTATACGGCATGAATAAATTTAACCTCCGAATAATGATTAATGAAGGAATTATACAACAGTGAAGAAACGCGAATTATTTTCCAGAGACAGACGAGTAATTCCCGTAAAAAAAACGTTCCCCGAAACTCACAAGCTGTTGACTCTGTTAAGTGGTTTGGTAAACTTTCTTCATCAAAATATCTTGAGTTTTAGGGAGAAGTATCACGATGTTGAAACGGAAGTTTGCATTACTCGCTGTGTTGTGCCTTATCGTAATGTCTGCTGTGCCTTCATGGGGTGCAAAGTCCGTGAAGGAGAAACAGCCAAAAATCAGCGACAAAGTTTTCATAAAGATGTGCAAGTCAGGAAGAGCGCGGGATATTCAGTATGCTATACGCTCAAAAGGAGCAAACATAAACGTTAAAGTTAAAGATGAAAGCGAAGATGAAATTGATGAAGACAAGTATATTACATTGCTGATGTACGCAGCCAAGTATAACAGCGATCCCGAAGTCATCTGTGGGCTGTTAAGTGGACTGAGAATCCTGAAGCCGTTTCAGTCCTCATTGAAGCAGGTTCTCCCGTAAACATCAAAGATAAGGAAGGCAATACTCCCCTGAAGCTCGCATATGAACGCTTTGACAGCGAAATCAAGCAGAAAATCATCAACATACTCAAGAACGCAAACGCAAAAGAATAATTCACCCGAAAAAAAACCGTCCCCCAGCATTACGAGGGACGGCAATCTCTCTCCCAACTTACTGCGGAATCACAAACCCCTCAATCACCGCAAGCACTCCTGACGCAATCAGCACCCCCGAAAGAATCATCATCACCGAGAACGTACTGCTCAAAGGCGATATGCACATCAGCACAGCAAACGCTATCATCGCAATTCCGCTGATTAAGAGCATCCACCATCCCGGAACTTCAGCTCCCCCAAGCCAGAACCCCGCGCACATTCTCGAAATCCCAGCAGAGAAGAACCACAGCCCTATCACAAACGGAATGAAGAACGCACTTATCCCCGGCTGTATCACCATGATTAACCCCGCTATGATGTCAAGAAATCCCATAACGAGAAATCTATTCAGCCTGAAGAAATACCATCCCGATATGTGATTGATTCCCGTTGCAATTATCCCGAAACCGAGAATCATTCCCGCCGACATTATCGCCTCTATCGGATAACGCATCATCAAAACGCCAAGAAGAATTAATATTCCTCCCGTTACCCACAAGTTTACACGCAAACTTTTCATTCTTACTTAGCCTCCAGTAATTTGTTCAAATCTTCCTGCGCCTGTTTCAATGTTACAAACTGTATCGCATGGAAGCCGAAATTTTTTCCCGCTTCAACATTCCTCTCAACGTCATCAATGAATACGCATTCGGAAGGAACGAGATTATATTTCTCCGTGATTATCTCATAGATTCGTCTGTCCGGCTTAATCTCCCTCACATCGCATGAGAATACTCCGCCGTCAAGCAATGGCAGAAAGTCCAGTACATCAGGATTGCACTTCATTACGTATCGCGAATAGTTAGATAGGTAAAGCACCCTGTAACCCCGCGATTTTACGTCCTTAATCCAAACTGGAGTCGATGGTCTCTTCCTGAGCGTGTCGCCTACGTTCGCAAAAACTTGCCGTAATTCCTTCTCGCGATTCGGAGCATGAGCGATTATTGACGCAAAAACTTCTTCGGGTTCGTCCCCTGCGTCAAGCCTGTCCCATCTCCGATTACCCCAGACAGCCGCGTCAAGTTCCGTGATTAATTCCTCGCGTCCCGGAAATAATCTGCGCATGAAGCCTTCCCAGTCAAAGTCAACAAGCACTCCGCCAATGTCAAATATCACCGTGTTAATCATTCAATCACGACTCCCATTGCTGAAAGCTCATCAAGAGTCTTCCTGTGATTTTCAGCGTCAACCCATCCGAGCATGTCGGATTTAACCGTAACTTTACGCCCCGAATTAAGAAGGGCAACAACGCTTTCCTTCACGCAGAACTCAGTAGCAATCCCCGTAACAATCACTTCATGGCCGAGAATGTCGCAGAGCTTTTCACCCGCAATATTCTTCGCCTCGAATGCTGAATACTCTTCAACCGAATCATTTTCGCCCTTGTAGTATACCGTGTAATCATTGGGACGCTGTTCGGGGTTCTCGATGTCCTTTGCGAATGACGAATGAAGCTCCGCGCCGTGAGTCCCTGACTGGCAGTGTACCGGCCATGTTCCGCCGTTGGGAATGTAGCTGCAATGATTGAGGCTGTGATTGTCCGCCGAATAGAAGACTTTTGCGTCAGGGTTAGCGTTGATGAACTTGATGATGTTCTTCACGGCTTCCTCCGAATGTCCGCAAGCTAATGTGCCGTCAATGAAATCATATTGGCAGTCGACAACTAAAATTTCCATATTTGTAACGCTCCTTACATTTTAGAGTTCCTGAAATGTTGCCATACTATTTATTATAGCGAGTGAGTCATCAATTATCTGCATCATTATTGCGCTTCCTGTTCCTTCTCCTAATCTCATTGAGAGTTTCAATGGTGCTGAAAGATTCATTGCCTTAACCGCGTGAACGTAGGAAGGCTCTTGCGACTCGTGGGACATGAACATATATTCCCTTGTGAGAGGCTCTATCATATATGCCATTAACGCGCCCGCGATTGAGATTACGCCGTCAGCCACAACAGGAACGTGATAGACAGCTCCGCCGAGAAATACTCCCGTCATTGCGGCAATATCGAGTCCCCCGACACATGAGAGGATATTAACGGGGTCAGTGAGGTTATGAGCATGAAATTTCAGGGCTTCAAGTATGACTCTCTTTTTTCGGGAAAACGATTCGTCATCGAGTCCCGCTCCCCTTCCAACGAGCGATGAGTCTTGAGATTTGAGTCCGGCCATGATACACGCACAAGCCGGAGACGTGTTGCCCATTCCTACTTCGCCAGTGCCGATAATACCGAATCCCTCAGACTTCAAATCGCGTACAGTATCAATCCCGAAAGATATTACAGCCCTTACGATTTCGGGGGACATTGCACGGCCATGAAGGAAATTGCTTGTACCTTCGGGGAGAAATTTGCGGGTAATGATATTGGGATTGGGCGCAAGATTCTTCACTCCCAAATCGTAAAGCCTTAACTCTGCGTTTGCCTGTCCTGCGAGAATATTTATTCCGGCGTTTTGACTCCCTGCGTAAACTTCCATTAATCTTCGTGTAAACTCTTGAGGTGAAGAACAGACTCCCTCATCACAAATATTATGATCTGACCCGAAGATGCATATAACTTTTTTGGGGATTGGGTTTCGGGGATTACCTGTTATTCCTGCAAATTTTACTGTAATGTTTTCGAGTTCTCCGAGACTGCTTTGTGGCTTGATGAATGAGTCCTGTAATTTCTGCGCTTCACTCATGGCCTTTGAGTCGGGGGGAGTGATTTGGGATAATCGGTTCATATTTGACGGAGGAATTTTACGGCGAGTCTTGCGGCTATGATGAAAGTATTTTCGCGTATATTGATGTTAATC
>JAFSLR010000059.1 GCA_017448375.1 Synergistaceae bacterium
AGCACAACTTCAGCACTCAGCGCAAATCAGGGGCGCGCACTCAACGCCAAAATTCCCGCCGTCGTCAACAACGTTACTACGACTACAGCAGGAAGCGCACTCGATGCGGTTCAGGGCAAAAATCTCAATGACGCGATTAACTCGATTAAGAACGTTACCACGATTGCGGTAGCTTAATGCTTTAAGATTACGCCTCCCGTGAAATATCGGGGGGCTTTTTATTTTAGGGGGAGTGAAGTATGGATTATGACATCTATTTTGATACTTTGTTCGGGATAACGGGCGCGTTTCTTTCGTTCTTTCTCGGCGGACTGGACAGCGTTATGACCGTGCTGCTTGTCTTCGTGGCTTGCGATATTGTTACAGGGCTCATGAAGGCCATAGTCAACAAAAGGCTTTGCAGTGATATTGGCTTCAGGGGAATATCCAAGAAAGTCTGTATGTTCGTCTTCATCGGCATTGCTCACGTCATTGACCGCGAAATGCTCGGCGATACTCCAGTCCTGCGAGATGGCGTTATGATGTTCTACCTCGCCAGTGAGGGTATATCCATTATGGAAAATGCTATTGACATGAATGCTCCTGTACCGGAAGTTCTCAAAGAATATTTCCTGTCATGGAGAAACAAGCAGTTAGTCAGCAAGAATAAGCCGGAGATTGATGATGACTAGACAAGAATGGCTGAATTATTACGCAGAAAAAACAGGGTGCAAAGACCTTGAATTAGCAGATGATGAGATTGTTTTCTTGCACTCTGATTACGGCTTCATTACGTTTTTCACGCATGACGATATTTTAGAGCTTCACCATATGTGCGGAAATGGAAAGGCTTGGCAGAAACTTCTTGTCCATATTATGAAAGAGAACGGACTGAAGAAACTGCGAGCCTTCACCCGCCGTAATCCTAAAGCATGGACGAGGAAATATGGCGGACATATCAGAGGTTACTATATGGAATGTGATTTAGAGGAGATGAAAATATAAATGGGCAGCGGAGGAAGTACAACACAATACAGGACAAGAGAGCCAGAACCGCAAGAGCTGAAAAATCTTCGTATGGGTCTGTACAACACGGTGATGCCGGGCTTGCAGTCCTTCAGCGCGGATAACTGGAAAAAGGCGCAGGATACCGCTAATAATGCTCTGGATATGCAGAAAAATTTAATGTCGCAGTTGCCGGGAGCTTTGAACAAGTCTAACGGCATTGCGGACGAGATAGCACAGATTGCCAGAACGGGGAATATTCCATCAGCAGTTACGGATAACTTGAACGCCAGCGTCAACCAAAACTTGAAATCAGGCATGGGAAGTATGCTTAACAATCTGGCCTCGCGCGGCATCGTCAACAGCTCAATCACCGGGCAGGGCATAAATAATCTTTCACAGCAGGCAGCAGACGCTTACAACAGGAATTATCTTCAGGCCTATAACGCAACTATTAACGGATTGGGTACGGCATTGCAGGGGCAACAGGCCAATACTGGCGCATTAATGCAGGGCGTTGCCGGATTAGGCGCGATACCCGGACAGGCTTACGAGGCCGCGGGCGCAGGGATTACTCCCGCTTTCAACCTTTGGAAGGCTTGGCAGAACAGTTACGACACAAGAACAGATTACGATACCGTAGTCCAGCAGGGGAAGTGAGCACATGTCGGTGAAATATGTTAAAGGAAATTCACCGCTAGGCAGTTTGGGGTCGATTGCTAATATCGCGGGCATGGCTACGGGGCAACCTTGGCTTTCAGCTTTAGGCATGGGCATGAACGCTTACAATTCTTTCTCAAACGGAACTTATAAGACCCCGGGCTTCCAGAACACCAACAGCAACCCGTTAAACATATTCGGCGGCCTCTTTTCAGGCAATATAGCAAGCAATCCAGACAACATAACGCAAAGGGGGAAATAATCACTCATGGCTACAATAGTACAGCCCTATAACCCGTGGCGCGAACAGCTCGCACTTACCGCGCTCGGTAACGTTGCGGGCGACATTATCGGCGACATTTGGAAGACACACAAGCAGAATGAGCAGAACAGAAAAGCTAACGCCTTCAGAGGCCAGTTACAGCAGGAGTTAGGCAATATCGCTCAGCAGGGTAATATTTCTCTCGCACAGCCTCAAGCACCTGAAGGATATAACTCTAACCCTTGGGCTAGTGCTCTGCATCAGAGTTACACTCCCTTGACGCAGTTCGACATCGGAACGTCAAAGAGGCAGCCTACTATTCAGGACATCGCCAATATTGCTGACAACTTAGCCGCAACTCCGCGCTTCTCCGCTCTTAGTCCCGAGGTGCTACAGGGCGTTAAAAACTCCATGATGAAGAATGCTGTATCAGCCATGTTCGGCAATGCAGGTAACTGGGGCGATAAAATTAATGCTTTGGGACTTGGTGTTACTAACGGCGTTGTCCCATATCAGGCAATGACTGCACTTAGTCAGCTTTATGTACACGATAACCCACATTATGACTTCAACGATGTGAATATAGGTACGCATAATCTCACCGTTGCGAGAAATCCGAAAGACGGCACTGCAAGCCCTGTATTGATTTCGCCTATAGGAATGAGCGAGTATCAGAGGGCAAGCCTTCAGAATCAGAAAGATATAGCAAATATCGGAGCGAATACGAGTATGTACGGTGATGACCTGCGATATAAGACAGACAGCGAACGGAATGCAATTCTCCGAGACCAGCAGGAATATGAGCAGAAATACCCAGAACGGACAACACACACTGACAGGGAAGGCAGGGTTGTAACGATAAACCGCAGGACAGGACGTGCTGAGACAGTGCTTGATGAGGATATGCAGCCGATATTTGACAATCCACCGCCAAAAGATTTAGGCGACAGGGATAGAGCCTTGCTGAAATCTCTTGAAGATAAACGGAAAATTCTGATAGACCGTTTCAATAACCTGTCAAAATGGCGCGACCCGGGCGAACCTATGTCAGCAGAAGAAACAGACCTCTACAGTCAAATAGAGGAGTGCAACAGGCAAATCGACAAGATAATCAATCCGCCACAGCCCAAGCCCAAGCCAGCACAACCCACAGTAGCAGAAGTTCCAATGAGGGGAAATGCAACTCCCATAACCACGCAGAGAACAGACCAATCTAAACCGCCTGTAGTTACCGCTGTGAGGGCTGAAAGCGCAGACGTTACGCCGACATTACCGCCACAAGCAAGTACGGATCAGAATTTTTCTGACTTCAGACCGTCATACATAGGAGACTTACAGCCTATAACTGCACTAAGCACAGCCCCGCAAGCGCAAGCACAATCCGTACAGCCTCAGGCAAAGAAGAAAGGTACTGTGAGGGTTCCGACTACAGCACTATATGACCCGTCTAGAGATAGAAATGTATCTGCTGACATGATAAAGTCCTTGAATGACTTATATTCAGACTACAACAAATACAAAAATCAACTTCAACTGCCGTCAACATTTGAGGAATTTCTCAATAACTGCATAAGAGACGGTGTAAAAATAGACCAGCGAACAAGGAAGTAAATCACAATGGATGAATATATAACTCTCGAACTCCCAGAGCTTGACGGCTCGGGAGCTATTAATGATGATGACCCGTTTTTAGGGTACATGCGGAAAAGATACCCTAAGTTAAGGGACTGGAGCTTCACTGACCCATTGCGCGAAGGAACAGCTAACCTCGTGCAGTCAATGTTCGGCACATCCAATATGGAGAATGAGCGACTTCTCTCTCTCGTTGGTCTCGATGATGAACAGTTTATTGATGCGGTGCGGGACGGAAGAGTTCAGCGCGATGAATGGGCGTTAGGCAAAATGCCCCGTACACAGAGAGATGCTATACTCAAAGGCAGAATAGCACAGCGCAACATGTGGCAAGATAACGTCAATCAGGCTGTTGACTTCATCAAGCCAACTCATCATGCACAGCCGGATACTTGGTTAGGCAACGCAGGGTACAAAACTCTGGAGGCTATACCGGGTATTGCTACTGTACTCGGAGAAGCTGCTGTTTTAGGTGTTCCGGCAACTGTCGGCATTAATACTCTTACGGGCAGCCACAGTACTACGGAGCAGGTTTACGCTAACTTACGCGCGCAGGGGTATCCTGTCAATGAAGCCCGCGCTATGGCTCTTAATCCGTTTTCGCAATTAGGGGATTTAGGTATCAAAGGCACTACTAATGCATTAACTCTTCATGCACTCGGAAAACCTTACCCAGGCTTCCAGTCTGGCATTAGCCCTATAGGTCATACTCTGCGTAATATCGGTACGGCTATGGGTATCTCAGGCACCGGGGCGGCTGGCAATCAGGCTCTCACTAACTACAGGAGCGACAAAGAAAATACCCTCAAAGGGTTAGTGAATATTGGCGCGGATGCAGCGGCGGCTACGGGCGTTATGGGCTTGATTGGCGCAGGTTTGAGAGCTAAACAACTTTGGGACGCTCAGAAACTATACAATGAAAGCAGACCTATAAATGCAGAATGGTGGGATATTACTCCGCCGGATGAACCGCCAGCTTTGGGAGGGGGAAACAATCCTAACAATCCGCCTAATTCTCCGCTTGACGGCACTGATATTATCACTGTACCAGAAAATAACGCCCTTCCGCAGGGAACTTTACAGCTTCCTGAATTTACTACTAGAAACATTGCCGCAAGACTTAATAACTCTGTCGTTCAGAGAGGATTTAATCCAATAGCTAACGACTTCCAGCCTAACGCTCTCGCAAGACAAATCGCTGCTTATGTCGGAAACGGCTTTATGTCGCAGGAGGACGCTATCAATATGCTTCAGGAAGGCGGATTGTCTCCTGAAGATGCTAAGAGTTTTCTTGATACGGGGATTAATGAAATTCTTGAACGGACTAAAATACCTGAACCGCCTAAACAGCCCACAGAGATTGTCGTACCGTTTGACGAGTTACGCAAAGACACGCTGTTCTACAGACCTGAACCTAAGCCACAAACACCGTCAAAGCCTCCTGTCATTACTGCTGATAAGCCCAATACGCCGGAAATACTACCCACTACACCACCCGTACAGAATGCTAATCCAAATAACAATGCAAGCATTACTCCTCGCGTACCTCCTGTACTACCTACAGATTGGAAACATTCAGGCAGTATCGGCGGATATTCCTTCAAGGAACAACAGCTTTCTGACGAACAAAGATTACTGGGCAATGAAAAAGGCGTTTTTCACAATGGATCGATAACTGTTCGGGACACTAATAATAATCCCGTCAATGTTCGCGTTCAGTACAATAGGGATAACGTTACCTTTGACGTTCAGCCCTACGGAGATATAAATACTCCATACAGTGAAGATGACACTATTGCCTGGTACGACATCAAAAGAAACCGTTTTGTCGCTCCGGCAAATGGAAAACATGACGCGCTCATTCAACCTGTCATTGACGCTTTCAATCAGAATTTGGATAATTTCTTTACTTCTAACAATACTGAACAGGCTTCACAAACTCCCCGCGTTACCGCTCTCAACAATGAGGCTTATTACGCCAATGATTACTATTCCGACAACGGCGGCGATAATTCAAGCCCAGAGCAGGATATTCCTGAAACGCATTTGCCCGACACCGCACCGCAAGCAAATGAAAGAAGAACATTATTAGGCATTCCGAGCGATGAACGAAAAACTTATCTCTTGCCGGAAAATGAACGCGCTATTACTTCCGACAACGGGACTTTTCATAACGGCTCGGTAGAAATTACTGACAATAACGGCAATAAGCGTACTGTCAATGTTACACATAACCCTCTCACTAATTCTTTCTCATTCGCTTTCGCTGACGGTAATATTCGCAGAACTGGACATAATGAAGGCAGTTTAGGGACTTATTACTACAAGGACAATGAATTAGTTTCTCCATACGGTAAACATCAGGAACTTGACGCGGCTTTTGAGGCTTTCAGGCACAATATAGATACTTTCTTTTCTCCTCAACAGGAAGATACACTACCGCAAACTCCGAAAGTTACTGCGTTCAGCTTTACTCCGAATGTGTATCTTACTGATAAGGACAAGGCCGATATAGCCGAAATCAGAAAAACAAATCCTGTATTAGCTGACTACCTAGAAAGCGAACCTTCTGATGAGGAATTAGCTCAGTACGGATTAAAGAAAGAAGATTTGCCCGCATTCACACAGACAACCGCACCTGAACCTGCTACACCCCAAAAAACGCAACCAAAAGCTGACAGCATTGCTGAGGACTTGAAGAATATCGCTAACACTCCGCCGCAACCGCAGAAGCAGACGAGGCTTCAGCCTGTCGGAAAACCTTTCCTTGATGTCGAAGATGAATTAGGCAGACCTCAGCAAAAGACAAACCCGGAGGCCGTCAAAATTCGCGACAATAATCTCAAACTCCTTGATGAGGCTGAAAATGACGAGGAAAGAAAAAGGCTTCTTGATACTCTCACCTTCCAGCAGCTTAAAGACTTTTTCTTGATTGGCGGGCTGAACGTGAATTATTATCCGGGAGAGTCTAAGAAGGAATATATTGACGCTATCATCGCAAAAAGGAATAAGGAAATCAATCGCGAGGAAAGGGAAAAACAGCGACAGAATGAGAGAAAAACAAAGACAACGCAGGAAGCCGTTACCACTCCAACGCTGAAATCTGATACTCCCTCAAATGTTACTCTTCCTGACCTCGAAGACTCCTATACGGGTATCAAAAAAGATGAGAAAATTGCTATGGCCAAGCGTAATAAAAAGGCTCTCGAAGCTTTCCCTGACGAACAGACTATGCGGCAGAGACTCGGCCAAATGCACAATCCCATTCTGCGCGCCATGTCGGGTCTTACTGGATCAGGGCTAAAAAAAGAGGACTTCATTAACACCATCGTTGATGAGGTCATTAGGAGAAAAAATAAACCTTTCCCTGACGGTGCAAAACTTAAATCTGGCGAATTTTCTGTGCCGGGCGTTAATGGCATATGGAAGGCTGAGTATAAAAACGGGAACAGCTTCTTAATCCATAATGACGATATTCCGCATTCCTCCATGACTTATGACGCTAAGGATAATTACTTCTTGAGCCTGTCTCGCCTCGATGAGGATACTACAGGCAAAGTGCAAAAATACTTCAGGGAACACGCTAAGGATTTCTACAACTTGGACGGAGAGAATACTCAGCAAACACATACAGCACAGCCTGTTAAACAGACTAAGCCTGCAGAGCCTGAAACACAGCCGCAGGATGCACCTAAGGAAAGTGATAACGCGCCCGTCGTTAAGTTTGACGGAACTGATAAAAAACCTCTATGGACGGTTACCGTCAACGGTGAACCGTATTTCGTTCGCCCCTATGACAGTTCCGTTCGAGAATGGATGATATATCCTGTCGGATACCCAAGCCACCGAGAGCGTATGATGTATGACGCTTTCTTAGACCATGCACATTTCAGCGATATTTCGATAATTGGAAATGATTACGTCAAAGACCAACTCAACAAAACAAGCAACACGCCCGCCGTTGTAGAGGCCATAAGGCAGACTCTCTCGGATTTTTACAGGAAAGCTCACGGACCTACTAAAGCAGATAAAGAAAAGGCTAAAGCTGACAAAAATAATCAAGAAAACAATTCACCTATCAGAGTCAACTATCAGCCTGAAACTAAACCTGAAACTAAACCGCAGGAAAATACTCCACCTTCAGGAGGGGTTTCATCTGTTAGAGTCATCAGCTTTGATTCTCAGCCAAAAACACAAGAACTGCAGAAAGCTCCTGAACCTGAAACTCCTTCACGCAATGAGGCTGTGCAGTCCGACTCGCCTGTCGTACGACTCGCTGAAAGAGTCAGGAAATACCTGAATGAACATGCAAATTCACGCTGGAGCGATGACCTCACACCGTTTACTAACAAAGACCTACACGAATGGGCTGCTCAGGAGTTCGGCGGCACTCTCGGTGAGGGGGCTTATACTCAGAAACAGGCTTATGACGCTATGGAGATGGGCATTAACCTGTATATCAGTGAGTGGAATATCTTTCCGGGCCGGGTTAAATACTCCGATGATTTTATGAGGCATATTTACGACCTTCAGGATGTTCTCAGAACCATTCCTACGCAAACTAACCGCAATGAGGAACAGGTCAAATTTCAGCAGTTCAGCACTCCGCCGACTCTCGCATACCTCGTAAACTGGCTCGCTAATATCAATAAGGGAAATACTGTGCTTGAACCATCGGCGGGTACGGGCAATCTTGCCGTTTTCGCAAAAAATGCAGGCGCAAATCTCATACTTAATGACTATTCAGAGTCAGGACTTAGGGCAGATATTCTTGACGCTCTTAATTGGGGGAAAGTCTACAGGGAAGACGCTTTGCACCTCGCTGACATTCTCATTCCTAAACTTGATACATTACCAGATAGAGTCGTCATGAACCCGCCGTTTTCCGCAGCAGGCAAACAGGGAACAGCTAACTCCAATCAGAATGGCTTTAGGCATGTTGAACAGGCTTTGCAGTTGCTCAGGAACGGCGGAAGACTCGTTGCTATTCTTGGCGCAGGCAGGGATGGTACTGCGTCATTCGTCAAAACTTGGTTAAAGCATATCGGCAAAAAATATAACGTCAGGGCTTTAATCACTGTAGGCGGAAAAGCGTATCAGAAATTCGGCACTACTTTCAGCAACGCTATTGTCGTCATCGATAAAAACGGGGCTACTCCTAAAGGCAGCACTAAAGAATTTGCTTTCTCTGGCGACTTCAGTAATGACGAGGAACTCTATTCTCTCTTCAATTCTCTTACCGATATTGTCAATGATTACCCTGACAAAAAAACTAGCGATTACAAGGATTTAGACTACGCTACATCCGATTACGAACCTGATGATGTAATAGATGATGAGGATGAAGAAGAATATGATAAGGATGACAGTGAACTTGATGATGACGGCTATGAAAGTCCTAACACTGTTCATAACCTTGAGGAGTGGAAAGAGGCAGTCAGACGTATAAAGCAGAGAGAGAAAAACACTAAAAACGATGATGAGCAAGATACCGACTCTACTCCCCCGAAACCTGAACCAACGAAGCCTAAACCAGCTCCTGAAACTCCCAGTAAGGGCAAACCTGAACCTGTTACACAGGAAGCTACTACAACGGACAACGATATTCAAAACTCTTCCCGGCTCAAACCTGTCATTGAAAAAGGGAAAGAAGCTGATTACGTATATACTCCTGTAGGGGACGGTTCTTTTACTGTCGATTTGGCTTGGCATAACGGCGATGTTAAACGATTAGGGACATTCAGAAGAGGCAGATTCATAGAGGCTGAACCATACAAAGAAACAGACATCGACCTAAAACGTGCTCACAAAAGTTATCTTGAATCACAAACTGAAGAAGCAAAAGAAATTGTTAAGAAATATCCTCAGCTTGTTGAAGAACACTTCATTACTTCATACAACGGGATTAAAATCAATGAAGGAACGCTCTCTGTTCCGGGTTACGGCACTTATAACGTCAGATATGAACGTAATGTGGATGAGATACATTTCTCGAAACCTAACCGAGAATGGCATAGTATTAAGTTGTCTCTCGGTCTTCACTTATTCGGATCACCTGATAAAACACCAGAAGAAAAAGCAGTCGCTAAGGCTTTTTGGGAGCATTTATCAGAGTTTTACGAAATTCCTGATACTGATACTGAAGAATTGGGCAAAATCAGAAGAGCTTTAGAAATTGAAGAAAATGAACCAAACGAAACTCCGAACAAGGGCAACTCTAAACCTGTTACGCAGGATGCTCAGAAACAGGACAAGCCTACGGAAAATATACCTCCGCAGGTACAAGAACCTACTGAAAATGAAACGCAGAGCAAACCGGAAAAGGAAGTTGCACCAGCTCCCGATAAAGTTTCAGTTTCCCGAAAATCCAGCAAACAAATTAGAGAGGAACGTACACAGCAGGAAGACAACTCCATTCAAAGCTCTTACTCACCAACTATCATTACTAAAGGAGCTAAACATCATCCCGCTGATTTGGTTGAATCTACCGTCATGCGGTCTGTCCCTCTCCCTGATATAAAGGAAAAACCCCTAATACCGCAATCCACTATTGATGATGGCAGACTCAGCGACGCTCAAATGGAAGCCGTTACTCTCGCTGTTAATTCCTTCTCGCATATCCTCCCTAACGGTGTCAGAAGAGGCTTCTTCATTGGAGACGGAACAGGAGTCGGCAAAGGACGCGAAATTTCAGGCATTATCATGGACACTCTCAGCAGGGGTGCGGGTAATGGAAAAGCTGTATGGATTAGCGATAAACATTCTCTCATCAAAGACGCTATAAGAGACTGGCAGGGATTAGGCAATGACTCTAAAGATATTTTCCCTCAAGAACGTTTTGACGCAAAACAGACTATCGACAGGAAAAAGGGTATCCTTTTCACCGCTTATTCTCATATGGCAACAAAATTCAGAATTGAACAGCTCAAAAAATGGCTCGGTGAAAACTTTGACGGTATCATTGTCCTTGATGAAGCGCATAACGCTAATAACGTTCTTGGGGGGAATGGCAAAAAACCTGCTACACGCGCTATCAACACTCGCGACTTCGTTAAAGCATTCCCAAAAGCAAGAGTACTTTACGTTTCCGCTACTGGGGCTACTGAACTCGATAATCTCGCCATGCTCGACAGGTTAGGGCTTTGGGGGTATGAAGACGCACCTTTTGAATCTGCTCAGGCTTTCGTTAATCAGGTCAGCAAAGGCGGTATCGCTGCTATGGAAGTCACCGCAAGAGATATGAAAGCTATGGGGCTGTTCGTGGCTCGTTCCCTGTCTATGCGGGCCGGCCCTCACGGAGGTAATGAAGATGTTACCTTCAGAACTCTTGAATACACACTCAATGACGACATGGTAGAAATTTATGATGAGCTTGTCAGCATTTGGCAGATGATTGAGCAAAATATGCCCGCTGTCATGAAAGCAAGAGGCTATGACCCTAAAGACGGCAAAAGCGCGGGACAATGGAAAAGTGCTTTCTGGGGCGCACATCAGAGATTCTTCAACCAGATTATTACTTCCATGCAGACGGACAGCGTTATTAGGGACATGAGAAAACAACTTGACGCAGGTAATTCCGTTGTTATTCAGCTCACCAATACTATGGAGGCTAACCTCAACAAGGCCATTCAAAAAGGTGCGAATGATGATGGTGAATATGACTTATCCCCTAAAGATACTCTGATTCAGCTCATCACGGATTTATTCAATCCTCGTGTCGTTGAATATGTTACTGACGATGAAGGCAATGAAATTGTGCAAGATGTCGTTGATTCTCACGGCAAACCTATACTAAGCCATGAAGTTATCCAAATGCGCGACGAAATGATTAAAATAGTCGAAAGCATTAACCGTTTCCCTGACAGCCCGATTGACAAAATTCTTAACTTCTTCGGACATGATAACGTTGCTGAAATCACTGGAAGGGCTAAAAGACCTCGTACTGTGGTTGACAAGAAAACTGGCAAGAAATCTAATCTCGAAACAGGCAGGACTGACAAAGTTAAAGCAGGGGAAGTTGAAGACTTCAACAACGGCAAAAGGCGTATTCTCATATTCTCTGAAAAAGGCGGTACGGGTGCAAGCTATCACGCTAGCAATGACATTCCTAACAAGCAGAAACGTATTCACTACCTGTTACAAGCAGGGTGGCGCGCTGACAAAGCCATTCAGGGATTGGGACGCTCCCATAGGTCAAATGAAGCTCACAAGCCCGAATACGTACTCGTTACTACCGATATTCCGGGACAGAAAAGATTTATTTCTACCATCGCTAGAAGACTTGCTCAGTTAGGCGCGTTGTCCACTGGTGAAAGAAGATCGACTTCTAACGGCTTATTCTCGGAAAGTGATAACCTTGAAGCTGGTTATGTCTTAACTGCTTTAAGCAGATTCTTCCATAACCTTTTAGCTCCATTAGACAGCAACTATAATCCTTATCCTGAACTTGCTCCGGATGACGTGTTAAAACAGCTCGGCTTCAAACAAGAAAAGTTAAAAGATGTCAGCATTACTGACTTCCTTAACAGACTTCTTGCTATGTCTGTCGATTTGCAGAAAAAAGTCTTTGCACGTTTCCAGCAGGAAATAAATACCGTTCAGGAAGAATATCAAGCTAACGGCATTGATATTGACGCTCCTACTGAAAACGTTAAGGCTTCCAGTATCAATGTCATTCAGGAACAGCGCATTTTGCAGAGCAAAGAGTTCGGCACTGATACTAATTATGTGAAACTCGAAATCACCCGCCCTATGAACCCGGTTACTTGGCAGGATATTGATACGCTTATGAAAAATGGCGTTGATATTGAGTTCTACACTCTTCAATCAGGGCAAATCGTGGCCGCTGTAAAATCCTCTAAAAAAGGCTTTGACCCTATGACTAGCCATTTCTACGACCAGTACAAACTCATTCAGCCAGACAGAAGAAAAGTTGAATACGGAGTCAGAACTGAAGTCTTAGACAATGAAGACCCAAACCAGAAAAGAAAATTTACCAGAATTGATGTTAAAACCGCTCAAGCTATTTGGATGACTCAGACTGACGAACTGCCCGAAACTTATACTTCTACTGCCCACTTGATTACAGGAGCTATGCTTCCCGCTTGGGGTCTCATTGAAGGACACCCAAAAATTTGGCGCGTTACTACCGATGACGGAAGAGAATTTTTAGGAAGGCTCATTCCTGATAAACAGCTTCAGAAAATTCTTAATGCTCTTAACGTTAAATACGAGGGCAAAAAGTATGACGCTGATTCCCTCAAAAAGGCTCTCGACAAACGCGGCATGATTGCTACTCTCCTTAACAAAGCAAAGCTCAAATTCTCAAGAGTCAACGGTGAAAAACTGCTCGAAATCATACCCGCTGATGAATGGATGGCTCGGTCTCTCAAACGCGGCAGCGCAATTACCATGATTATCAACGGCAAAGAACGTTTCTTCTTACCGAAAAATAATGATGAGCTGCTTAATAAGACTCTCGAACAGTATCCCCTTATCGGCGAACCTGTACAGATTGATGACGCTGATGAAATTCTTGATGAGGCCGCTGATACCATTAACAGCTCCCTTGACGCTTCTGACAGCTCACATCTTCACATCATTCACCCCAGCTTCAGTGGCTTGTTCAACTTTGGCGCGTCTCCTGCTGAAGCAAGCGATAACCCCTATATCCACGAGTCGCCCTATGCCTCGCCAAATACTGAATTTGAGAAACGCTATCAGGCCTCAAAGAATACTGAAGAGAAAAAATCCATATTAGGACACCTTAAGGACTTCGCTTTACAGATTGTTAAGGGGAGAAATGATATTCCCGAACTGGCGGGCAATAACTGGAAAAATCTTTTTGCCGTCGATGATAATCTCATTGATGCTCAGGAATGGCTCAGAGGGTTCAAACGCGAGAGGCAAGCTAACCTTCACGAGACAGAAAAAATACTCAGGGCTATACTACTCGACATCAAAGAACCAAATGATTTTGACCTCTTCCAGCGCGCTATGGAGCTTCAAGACCTTTACGAGACACGCAAAGGGGATATTAACGCTTCCATGCCGTGGGGGTTAAATCCTAGTCTCTATGACTTTGACGCTAATGATCCTCTCGATGACGAATACAAAAGAATCATGGGCTTTGTACGCAAAAATTCCCGCGTTCAGGATGCTATGAGGAAAGCTGATACTCTCATGGAAGACTTGCGAAACAAACTCATTCAGGCCGCTGAAAATATCGGCATGTTCGATCTCAGAGACAGACTCAAACGCAAGCACTATTTCAGGCACTTGGTCTTGGAATACTACAACATGCAGAGAGCTGGAAATCCTCATCCCACTTTCAAGAACCCAGAACGCAGAGGCTACACAAAGCACAGGGAAGGAAGCTCTAAAGATATTTCTTCCAACTGGATTCTCGCTATGGGTGAAGTCATGATTCGCATGACCGATGACATCAAAATTCTTCAGACACTCGGCAAACTCAGAAAACGTTATGACATCATAGAGAAACTAAAACAGCAGGCTTTCTCTGACAACATGTCTCATGCTGTCGGGGAAATTATGAAAGACCTTAAAGACGTTCCTGAAGAATTACGAAAAGGCAAGGCTGAAGAGATTTTGCAGAAAAAACTTAACGCCAGACAGTCCCGCGCTTTGTCCAAACTTTTCAAGCTCGCATCTAACGGAGATTTACCCATCGGCGACAATAACGAATGGCAGGATTTAGCTGGGAGAATGGCAGACGCAGGACAGCTTGAAGCTCTTTCTCGCGAGGAACAGCAGAAACTTTCACGCTATATCGGATGGCTTTCCACTCTTCCTGATAAGACAAAGGCAAGAACACAATCCAGAAAATTCCTTACCGGGTATAAAGGCAAAAACGCTGTACTCAGAGATATTCTCGGATATAAATATATCGACTGGAAAGACTTAATACCACATGACCATACTTTATGGTCGCCCTCTGACTCAAGACTCGTCTTCTCCGCATCTACTGTCCCTGAGTACATGCTCAAAATCGCTATGGAAGGCATTGACGACTTACTCGGCGTTGAGGTTTCAGACTTGGGTAAGGCTATTGCTACTGGCGGCGATAAACAGCTCTGGTGCATTCCTGAAAAACTTGCTGACGCTCTCGACAATATAGGCAAATCTCAGCCCGTCGGATCGTTCGGCAATATCATGGGGTCTATGATGACCGCTTTCAAACGTTGGGTTACTGTCGGCCCGGTGAACGGCAGAATACTCAAATACAATTACCGCAATTTCTTCGGTGATCTTGAAGCTGTCCTGCAGGGCAATCCGGGTGCGTTGTACTACTTCAAGCAGGCCGCAAAGGAATTAACCGACACTATGCTACGGGGCGGTGAGGCTACTGGTATGCTTGCTGAGTTCAACAAACGCGGCGG
>JAFSLR010000419.1 GCA_017448375.1 Synergistaceae bacterium
GCAAACGTCCACAAAAATATCGTAAGCACAGATAATATTGTTGTCGTACAAACCAGCTGCCCCGCTAACTGACCGTCAGCACCCATTGCAACCGCCATAGGATACGACGCAACCGCCGACGGAGCCGCGAATATCACCATCATCGCGCACAAACTCTGACCCCTGAAACCGCAAAGCACCGCCAACGGCATGAACACTCCCGGTACAATTATCATTCTCAGAATGACTCCCCATAACAGTAATTTACGGTCTGAAATATTCCCGGCCATGTCGAGACCAACTCCCAATGACAAGAAGCTCACCGTTGTTGTTGAGTTTGCTATGCTCCGTATCACTGACCATATCGGTGCGGGTATCGGAATATTGAACCCCTTGAAGATGAACGCGAATATTGCCCCGATTATCATGGGATTTTTCAGCACAGCTATGAATAATTTTGACGGACTCGCTTTTCCCGCTCGCCCGGCCTCAAGTATTATTGCCGAGAATACGTTTATCAGCGGAACAACAAGTACCCCCATCATTATTACCATTCCGATATTGCCCTCACCGTATAACGCCTCCGACACCACAACGCCGAATATAACGTAATTCCCCCTCACTACTGCCTGACCTATAACGGAGGATTTTCGCGGATCATTCGTCAGCACTGGCGGGAATTTCAGACAGAAAATGAAATTTATCATCATACATACAGCCGCAAATATCATTTCCTTTTGTGCAAAGCCCTGCGAAAAATCCATGTCGTATATGTTCTTGAATAATAATAACGGCATAAATACTTTGAAGATTACACGGTCATATTCCTTCATGGCCGGACGGTCTATTATCCCCTGAGTCCTGCAAAGCCACCCGATAATCATCAATACCATCATAGGGCTTACTACCTTTAACGCTGCTATGAAACTTTCACCCATTATTCGCACCCCCTGTAATAATCTCATGAGCCTTAACCGAAATCGCAGGAAGAAGATTATACTTTTCCGCAAGCATTGAAGGACTCATGTTTATAGTATCTTTGCTGACGGGAATATATGTTATGTCGTTGTCGTTAAATTTTTTCGGCGCGTTCTTGAGTATGAGATTGTATGCTGAATATTTCACTGCCTCATCGTGATTCATTTTGCTGACGGACTCTCGCACTCTCAGAATCTCGCGGACATTCCCGAATATACCCAGCATTCCCACAATCACAGCTAACGGCCCTAACGCCTTAACCGCAAATACTCCCTTCAACGCCGGCCATGACTCATTAACCGTAAGCAGAAGAGTCAAAATCATTCCCGCAAGTATCAATCCCAAAAACCCAAAGCATTTCCGCAGAATCATTTTTGCCGGATAAAGAAAAGCCCGCACCCCCTCAAGAGCGCAGGCCATACAAATTTCGTAGTCTCTTAACTCGCCTAATGCCTGTATGATTCTCTCGCCGCTGAAGTCCCTTATGTGCAACGTGTGAACTTCAAGCACCCGGAATGATATTGCATCGGGCGAATCTGTCTTGCATTCAAGGCACGCCATATTACCTCACAAAATGCCTCAAATGAAGGAACGTGTCCCATTCGTAATATGAGTCGGACAGCAAAACTCCTTCGGGCACATCGGGCTGTTTGTTCACGCCTTCCCAAACCTGATACCAGAATACAGCGTCAACACGCCCCGAAATTAACGCGCTTGTCCTCGCTCCCGACTCGATATTCACGAGCTCGATATTGACTCCCATTTTCCGCCCTAATTCCGCAAGCACCGCAGTGTTGAATCCGACTGGGGTATTGTCCGGCGCAACCATGTCAAGCGGTGGCAAATCACCCGTTACGGCAACTTTCACTGTCTCAGCTCCGGGAAATTCCGCGAACTTTTCAGCAGCGGGCAATGATTTTCCGGGAGTACCGAGATATTTTGCGGTTAATACGCTGAGTTTACGGTCGGACTTCATTGACGCTAAAGCCTCGTTCACCATTCGCTGAAGCCTGAGTCCCGTCTCATCATTCCTGAATCCTAACGCAAGATGTGTCGGCCTGGAATGTAACGCACAGCACATTTCAGCCCCCGTGTTAGTATTCGCTGTGTATTCGGCTGTAGGTGAAGGGAGCGCAATCTCATCAACTTTTCCCGCGTTAAGTGCCATAATCATAGCCGTTAATGTGTCGAAATATACGAACGTGTCATCAAAGCTGTGATTAGTGTTCATTATCTTCCAGCCGAAAAAGTTTCTTTCCTGTGATTTGATGAACTCTGCAAACTCTTCCGCGCTCATGTTCTGTTTCGTCAGTGCGCCGATCTTAAGCCCAGCACCGAATGCCGAACCCGCGAATATTCCTGCTATAACAAACGCAAGAATTAACTTCTTCATGAAATCACCCCTATAACATACTGCCTAACGTTGACAGCATTAACGAGCCTATTATGAGGATTATTGCACCGCCAAGACGTGAGGAAATCTGCGCAAACGGCATAAGCTCCATTCTGTGAGCCGCCGACAAAACCGCAACGTCCCCAGTTCCGCCCATATTCGACATGCAAAGACCCGCCGTAATTCCGGCCTCGACAGGGTAGAAACCTACCATTGCACCTACTGCACCCGCTCCGATGAATGCACCTATGCACGCAAGGAAGCACATCAGCAAGTACATCAACGAGAAGCTGCTGATTACGACATCAAGGCTCAAATAGCACAGTCCGATTCCAACCATTAGCATTGAGGTTAGATTCTTCATGACGAACTGGAACCACTGGTAGCAGTTGACCTCGATAAACTCAGGGAGTATGCCGAAAACTTTGCACAAAGCAACCGTGATAATCATCCACGCATAAGCATGAATATTTACGGCAGGTACTAACTTAATCCAAATTCCAGCAACGACATAACCCCATGCAAAGAATGTTGTTGCAGCAAGGAGTCCGATTCCGAGATTTGTTACTGTAACATGATCTCTCTTCTTCTGCATTTCGGGGGAAATCTCGAACTCTGCCGGATCATCATTCGCTCCTGTCTTCATCAATGTGCCCTGACCGTTGAAGAATTTACCCGCAAGGACTTTCACGAGGATTCCAGCGAGGATGATTGATGTTGCGTTACCGATAGCGACAGCGGGATTCATGATTGAGATAGCCTCTTCAGCTGTCATAGTGCCGGAAGACTCGAATATCTTGCTGAGGGGAACTGCTCCTGCGCCCATTCCGCCGCCCATAATGGGAAGTGCGATGAGCAACACAGCCTTAACGACTCCGAATCCGCTGAAGTGTCCTGCTGCTGCAACAAGCCCGAACGAAACAATGATAGCTCCGAAAATTGCTGGGAAGTAACGTGCTGCGGCCTTCATGAGGAGTTTGCGGTTCATACCGAGAATTGAGCCCGTAATAAGCGCGGCAATGTAGAAATCCAAGAATGCCCCTGCCGGCTTGAAGAAGGTATCAATATTCTGCATCAATATTGTAGTGAAACCGCCTTTGCCGATAATGCCCGACATGAAATCGAAAATCCCGAAGAAATTAACGTAACGCAGAAATCCCATACCGAAAATTATCACGACAGGTCCTCCGCCCAAGAACGTGTTGACGATGGGAAGATGGTCGCCGAGTTCCTGAAGGATTGCACCGCACACAATCATGAATGCAAAGCAACCCGCCATTCCCGCCGGAAGTACACCGAGCATTGCGGACAAGAGAACGACAACCGCGAAAAGCGCAAAGTATTTCGGAGGGAGTGAAAAAATCTTGAAGCCTCTGTATTCGTCCATTGCTATAACCTCGCTACACCTGATTTTCTGGCGGCCTCAGCAACAGCCTTTGAGACTGCCGGGCCGACTCTCGGATCGAATGCCGCCGGAATGATGTAATCCGGGCCGAGCTTGTCGGGTTCAACCAAATCCGCAAGAGCGTGGGAAGCTGCAACCTTCATGGCCTCGTTGATGTCGCTTGCTCTAACGTCAAACGTACCTCTGAAGATTCCCGGGAATGCAAGAACGTTGTTAATCTGGTTGGGGAAGTCGCTTCTTCCTGTTGAGATTACTGCCGC
>JAFSLR010000420.1 GCA_017448375.1 Synergistaceae bacterium
CAACTTCGGGCATATCCTTTAACGCCTGCACTAACGGTTCAACATCCTGTGCGCTGTTCACGTGAATCTCAAAGTTCCAGGGGATTGGATTATCGCCTAACATTTCGAGTGCGTGAGACTGAGAGCCCATTTTACGCTGAAGTTTCGCAAGAGAGTCTGACGGGGAATATGTCTTTACGCTGTAGACGTATTCGAGTCCCTGAATCTTTCGGGCTACTGCCTCAACATCTATCGTGTTGTCCTTCACCAAATACGCCTGAACTGCAAGCTCCGATTCGAGTCGTGATAACATGCTTTCGAGGTTCAGCGACAATAGCGTAGTGCCTCCGAGAATCCAGAGCATTACGCCCGCTGTTATGAGAGTGAGAAGACCTAATACCCAGTGATGAAATATCAGCCTCCACGTGTCGCGAAGTACGTATCTTAATGCCGTCATGCTGTATACACCCCGCCTTTCTCATCGCGTATGAGTCTCCCGCCTTCAAGCTCAATGACTCTCTGCCGTGAGGCGTTCACGATTCCCTGATTGTGAGTCGACATTACGACCGTAACTCCGGCGGCGTTAATCGCAAAAAGAATCTTCATCACATCTGCTGCCGTGTGGAAATCGAGATTCCCTGTCGGTTCGTCAGCAATGAAAAGTGAAGGCGAGTTTGCAAGGGCGCGTGCTATTGCGACTCTCTGCTGTTCGCCCCCTGAAAGCTGAGCGGGTCTCATAGATCTTCTCCGCCAGAGTCCTACCTGATTGATTACGTCCTTTGCGCGTTCTGAGACTAATCTTTTCGGGACTGACATCGCTTCCATGACAAATGCTATATTCTCGTAGACTGTCAGTGAAGGTATCAGCTTGAAATCCTGAGCTACGAGTCCGACATCACGCCGGTAATACGGAATATCGGCCTTACGCATTCGCCGCAAGTCATATCCTCCGACAGCTACGACTCCTTTTGAGGGTAAAATTTCGCGGGTAATAAGTCGCAGGAGCGTAGATTTTCCCGAACCTGTCTGCCCGATTACGTAGACAAATTCCCCTTGCTGAATGTTAAGGTTTATGTCTATCAGGGCGGCTATATCAGGCTCAAATACTTTGCTTACTCCTGAAAACTGAATGTTCAAATTTCGACATCTCCTTTATACTTTGCGCGTTCCGTCATGGCCTGGCGTGTATCATATTCGCCCCATGAAGAAAGAATAATATCATTGACGGATAATTTTTTGCGCTCGCGGAGTTCGTTCCACAAGTCATGACTGTAATACGCCCACAAAAAAAATATTGTGTCTCTCTTCCTCCCGAAACGTGCGAGGACTAGCCATCCCGAAACCTGATTATATACGATAACCGGCGAAGAGTTTTGAGCGGCCATTCGTTTAAGCTCCAATTTCGAGAATGAAAGCGACTCAAGCTCCGACACTGCGTCGTCATCAGGCATTTCAAGGAGTGAAAACCATAATCTCATATCATTTCCGGGACGCGAGAAAATTTCCGGGCCTGAACGTAACCATGCTTTGAGTCTGGTTATGGCTTCAAGCTCTCCGCGACTCATGGCGAATCTTATAGTCCAATATGATTTTCTGAGAATGGGATTGTTCTTCAGAGTCTGTAAAAAATTTTTCTCGTCAAGATATTCTGCACCTTCAGACATGAAGACAGGAAGATTACGCATAAATGTCCGCAGCATTAACACCGCTCCAGTATGAGTCCCGGGAGGCTCTGACTTCGCAAATAATTTCCGGCGCAAGTCATTCACTGTTCCTGCGTTTAAGATTGTGGGTGCTGATCCTTCGTTGAGGAGTTCTATGCTCTGGCTGTCGTAGAGAAATACATTCTGCGGGGAATCTCCCGGGCTGCCTCCTGAATAGACCCATTTATTTCCGCGCCCAAGAAGATATTTGTTATGCGGCAACAGTAACATCACTGAGGAATCATTCAGAAGGAGCGGTGAAATTCCTGCGGGTATATTTTCGGGCGGGAGCTCGGCTAGTGTCCCGTTAGACATTAATTCGAGCAGCAATTTTCAAATTCACCTCTTTAGAATCTGGATATAGTTGTTACATTATATATCACCAACTAAAAGACCGTGCCTCAATCCGTTAATGCTTACGGTACACGACTGCGCGTCAAGAATCTTCAAGGCCGCGAAAACTATACACGCGCTGCCCAAGACAACATCAGCCCGCGACTTTGGGAGGCCGATAATATTTTCCCGTTCGCTTAACGTCAATGATGAATACAATCTTATCTGGCGCGTAACATCTCTCAGAGTCAGGACAGTACCATGAAGTTTAGAGGGTATAAAGTCTTCGCTCGCACACTTAACGCATGACATTGCCGCAACTCCTCCGCCAACAGCAATAACGCACCCGCTTTTGTCAGGTTTCTCCGGCCTGAAACTTTCTATATCATTCTCGGTGAAAAGACACTGCAAATATTTCACAGCCTCATCACACGCTGACTTCTTAACGGGGTTGTTTGTGTCGGGGAAAAAACGCTCCGTCAAATTCACCGCACCTATAGGAACGCTAACAGATCTCTTCACTTCACGCCCTGAACCCGCTACAAATTCCGTGCTTCCTCCCCCAGTGTCAAACATCACAGCATCGCCCGTTATCCTGAAACCTTCAGACGCTCCGAGCCATGAATATTTTGCTTCCTCGTTTCCCGAAAGTATATGAACATCGAGTCCAGTCTCAGATTTAACCATTCCGACAAACGTTGAGGAGTTCTGAGCCGTTCGGAGTGCCATTGTTCCAGCTATGAAGATTTCAGCACCTAAGTGCCGGGCTTTACGCGCCATTCTTGAGACTGTAGAACATGAGAGCTTCATACGTTCTTCGCTGAGGAGTCCTGTTGATGACATTCCCCGTCCGAGCTTCACGACTTCCGTTTCATCACGGATGACTCTGACTCTACCCTTTGAGACATCAGCGACTCTCATCTTTATTGAGTTGCTCCCAACATCTATCACCGCCCTAATCATGACTCCGCCTCACAGACTCCGCCGTAACAAACGCAAACGCCGTCGCAGGAATCGTAAACAGTAATCCCAATGTACCCGCTAAACTCTGCACAATCTCCTGCGCTATGTAAGGGTCATTCATTATTCCGGCAATCTCGACTCCCGCGCTGCAAATCAATACCGCCATAGGCATAGCACTACCCATATATGCAAGTATCAACGTATTAATCATGCTCCCTAAAACTTCAGTGCCTACATTAAGTCCCGCAAGCAGCAAACGGTCAAGCGGTATATTCTCGTCGTAATCAACAAATTCTGACATTGAAGCCGTAACTGAGACTCCCACATCTAACACTGCACCTATTGAGCCGATTAATACTGACGCAAGCAATAATCCCCGCATGTTCAGGAATGGCAATGTTGACGCAAGGAGCGCAGAACCTTCACCAGCTAGGCCGGACAATTCCCACAAGTAAACCATTAAAGCTCCGCACAAGAATCCACCCATTACACCGCCTAGACTCCCAGTCAATGCCACAATCCTGTAACGCGCATGACGGACAACGCATAATATTGTTACGGTTGAGATGATGAAGACCGAAGCTATTGCGAGCCACACTGAGTCCCAGCCCTGAACGACAAGCGGAATCATCGCGAACACAAGAACCACTACTGACGCTCCCAGCCCTATCAACGCCAATAATCCCCGCCAGCCCGTGAAAGCCATTAACAGGGAGCATACAAGCATAACTATACCCGCAACTGAAGGAACACGGAAAGCATCGGCGATTGAGTATTGAACTGTGCCGTTGTCGAAAGTGTCCCAGACAAGAAGGTATCTTCCACCGGGCTTAATGTCGAGTCCGCTCCCTGAGAGTCTCACTGTCTTAACGCTAAGCTGTGTGTCAGCGTCATTCCCTGAGAGTACCTGCAAGACCGTATCACGCTCTAACATCTCGTAAGCATCATCACTTTCGGAGGACATAATAACTTCCTGCCCGGCCTCAACTACTCTCACGATTAATGACTCTGAATTGTTCCAGCGTTTTACGGTGAAATTGTCAACGATATAATAGAATGCCTGAGAAATTAAAAGCGCAATGATTATCCTTATCAGCAAATTCTTTGTCCTCATAACTTAAGCCCCCGTGAGTCTATAATCTCTTTAATGTCATCAGGAATCGGAGCGGTAAAAATTTTCCCGGCAATTTCAGATAATGATTCGTCAATGTCTTCCGGGAATCCTAGTTCATATGCGTGGAGTAACGGACGGTTTATGGATTTTGCGAGCCTGTTCGCGTGAAAGTCGCCGTATTTCCTGTCGCCTATTATCGGGTGTCCTATGTGCGCCGAATGAACACGCGCTTGATGTGTCCTCCCCGTAAGAAGTTCGATTCTTGCCAGCGAGTATTCACCGTCAGAGTCGAGGCATGTAATTTTCGTTACGGCCTTCACACCGTCAGCAGAAACTTTAACGGTGTTGTTCTCGGAATCTTTCAGCAAAGGAGCGTCAACTGTAATCTCATCGGGCAATTTTCCCGCAACGACAGCAAGATATATTTTCCGCACCTTTCTGGCCTTGAAGAGTTCCTCAAGCGCGCGGAGTGAGTCCCCATGAAGCGCAACCGCAATTACCCCCGTAGTGTTACGGTCTAACCTGTGAACAGCAGCGGGAGTCCTCGTACCCAATACGCCCCATACACGGGTGATAATGCTGTCTCCGTTTGGTTCGTCGGGCTGAACGAGAATCCCTGAAGGCTTGCTGAGTATTAATACGTTTTCGCCGTGAAAGATTACGCCGATTTTCCCCCAGCCTGTGCGCTTAGGGAGGATTATTTCTCCTTTCTCCCAAGGGACTGTCAATTCATCGCCCGCTGAAATGTGAGTCGCTCCGTCCCTGACTCTGACTCCGTTTATGCGTACTGCACCTTTACGGATAGCCATCATGATTTCGCCGAGAGTTACGGACTTGAACGCACTGCGTAACGCACGGTCTAATCTCCTTCCGTCATCATC
>JAFSLR010000421.1 GCA_017448375.1 Synergistaceae bacterium
AACCGATTATTTTCGACATGGCCGGAAGGTGAATGACCTCGTTTGCGTTTCCGGCGGTAACACATGCGTTGCCTTCGGGACAAGAGTCGGCCAAAGACTGACTTGCGCCGTCCTGCCCTGCGTATTCGTCCGTAAGCAAAGCTGTCTTAATTCCGAGCTGCTCACATTTCCGGCAGTTCATGATTAAATCAGCGTCAGGATTCCCGAATCCTTCTTCAGTGATTATCACTCCGTCAAGCCCTAACATGTGCGCTAATTTTGCGGCGTATGATGAACTTCTGCGCTTGTCGGCGAGTGTAACGTTTTCGTTTGTTACGATTACTGCGGAGAAGTTGAAGTCCTTGCCGTGCCGTTTGAGCATGTCAGCGATTACGGGGTTATTCTGGTGTGAATAGGTGCTGTTCTTGTCGCAAGCTGATACGCAGTTCCCCGAAACTATTGCGCCGTCCATAACCTCAAGGGGCGATATGAGAGTCGGCAATATCCGCTTAACGTCAACGCCGTACAGATAGGTGTCATGAAGTAGTCCCTGAGTCTGAAGCATATAGATGTAACCGACTTTAGGGAGTTCGGGATATTGATTCATTGCCTCTCGTATTGTGGGCATTTCGTAAACGTCAACGGTGTCGGCTTTGCAACCTGCGCAGGATTTTGCGAGATAAGCAGCGGTTTTGAGTCCGGCGATTCGGCAAGCGGTTTCGTAGTCGTGCTTGTCCATATTGGGGTCTGAAGGCTCAAGGACTAACACAACGTTGCAAGTTTTCGAGTACGGCGTGTAATCCGCACCCGGGCCGGACATGTCGATAATTCCTTCCTGAAAGCGCACGAGTTTCCCGGCAGTGAGTACAGCGCAGCCCGACAGTACGAGGGTCTGACCTTCGCCGACGGTTTCGACATCGCTAATCATTCCCGGGAACACCTGACCTTTGCCGGAAATTTTCCAGCGTGGCTCTATTACGTCTTTAACGGGCATGATTCGGGTTGATTCGCCTGGAATGGCAATATCGACATCAATATTTTTGCCCAACAACGGGTCTTCCGATATGAGGGCAATAATTTCGGCTTTGTTGACGGTGAGTATTCCATTCTCAAAGCCGGTCTTGTCGCCTAATTTCAGGCCGTTTACTTTAAGCCTGTGAAGCTCAAGTTTCATTGTTATACCTCCTTTACTGTTAATGACGGGGCATTACAGAGTCTTTCATCTCTGATTAAGCCGTAACGCCCAAGACTTTCCCTCATGAGCTCCGAGTCAATATACGCATAATCAGACCGTGTTAAATCGTCGAGTTCATAAGGTGAGATTAATTTTGCTGACTGGTAGATGTTTACGGCTGACTCGATAGCTGAGAGGGAATCCAAATCAACATATCCCGATTTAGAGTCGATGATTACGGATCTGAAGGGCTGATGATTTGGCCTGAGATTACCGCAAAGGGGATGGGTTAAGATTCTGCTGCCAGAGTGAACGAGTCCGCGAACACGAATCAGCACGTCAAGAGATGAGCCGTCAACATATTCAGATGATAAGACGTTTCCGCAGAGCTGCGCGTTATTAGTGATGAGTGTGAACATATCTAACCCTCCTCGAACATTCTGCATCTGTTGCCGAAGCAAACGGCTTCAGAAGTCCTGTCAGAATACAATCTTTTTGCCTGAGAGTTTCGCCTGTTTAGATTCAGTGCTTGCCCCTTCGGCGGTCATTGAGGGAAATGACTCTCTCTTGTAGTCATCGTTCAGGGTTTGAGAGAATTATACCTGTGATTGTGATTCGTTGTAAGGGAAAATATACTGTTTATTGTTACTGTAATATCAGCCCCAAATCTCTGAGCGTTGTTTTCGCTTTACGGCTTCGGCCTCAAAAAGTTTGTGCTGTTCTTCGCGGTGCTGAATCACTCTGCGTTCAATGTCCTGCTTCTGCTGAGTTTTCTTTCTGAGTTCGGCGGCTTTCCTCATTGATTCGTTATGAGCGTCAATGGTCTTAATCATAGAGTCGTGCATACTTGATTCTGCGGCCTCGTAGAACTCTTGGGCTTCTTCTTGAGTTTCGGGTATACGGCCTTCATATCTTGGGGGTAAATTGTCCCATATGCTATTGTAACGTGTATCTATTTTCATGGTTTGCACTTTCCCGTCTATAGTTGAAATATAATATGAAGAATTATAACAAATAGGTGTGCTATAATCTTGCCGTTAAAGCAAGCGAGTCTACAGTGTTGCTGTTAAAAATATAATCCAACAATATACTTTATGAATAGGGAGTGTCAAAATAATGTTAAAGGGTATTCCTGATATTTTGTCGCCGGACTTGCTCAAGGTACTTGCTGAAATGGGGCATGGCGATACGATTGTCATATCTGACGGAAATTTTCCTTCCGCTTCAATGGGCAAAAACGGAGTCGTGATTCGCTGCGACGGTCATGGAGGCCCGGAAATTCTTGACGCTGTACTGAGTCTGTTGCCGCTTGATACGTTCGTGGACAAACCTGTTACCTTAATGAAAGTTGTACCCGGTCAGGAAGTCG
>JAFSLR010000060.1 GCA_017448375.1 Synergistaceae bacterium
GCTGTCATTCACATACCCTGATGATGACGTAATGATTCTCAACGGCATAAATATTGACGTTAAGCCGGGGGATTTCGTGTGTCTTCTCGGACAGTCAGGCTGCGGGAAATCTACACTCCTTAGAGTTCTTGCGGGACTTGAGACTGCGACAATAGGGCGTGTTGAGATGAACGGGACGCAGATTAAGGGCGCGAGTCTCGAAAGGGGAGTTGTGTTTCAGGATTACGGCTTATTCCCATGGATGACGGCTGGAGAAAACATTGTGCTTGCGTTGGAGCAGAAATATCCGGCCATGTCGAAGCAGGAGCGTAAGCAGAGAGCCATTGACACATTGAAACGTGTAGGGCTTGACGAGGAAGTATTCTACAAGCTCCCCAAAGAATTATCAGGCGGAATGAAGCAGAGATGTGCTATTGCCCGTGTGTTGTGCATAAATCCTCCTGTGCTTTTGATGGACGAACCTTTCGGGGCATTGGACGCTGTAACACGCGCGAAACTTCAGGACATGTTGCTTGAATTGTGGTCATCAGGCGACAGACAGAAGATAGTGTTTTTTGTTACGCATGATGTTGACGAGGCGTTATTACTCGCAAACAGAATATTGGTATTAGGACAGAGGCCGAGCCACATAATATATTCATGCGACATTCCCGAAGACAAGAGGCCGACAAGGCAGACTCAGTTTGAAGACCCTTATGTACTCAATCTTCGGAATGAGTTAATCAAGAGCATAAATTCGGACGTTGCATCAAGAATAGCTTAACGGAATTTAGCGGGGTCAACAGTCAACAAGAATCCCTGCTGAATAATATAAATTCAAAGGAGCAGTAATTCATCATGAAAAAGTTTTTTGCAGTACTAGCGTTACTGGTTATGCTGCTTGCAGTTTCGGCAGCATTCGCGGCAGATGAACCCGAAGCAAAGGTCATCAAATGGGGACGCGGCAACAGCGGGAATATTCTCGTAACAATCGCAAAGAATCACGGTTACTTCAAGGAGTACGGGATAGAGATTGACGAGATACCGATGGACAATGAGGGCGTATTCACGTCATTGCTGAGCGGACATGTTGATGTTCTGTCAAATTTCGGGACTCATATGCCATTGAGACTCATTGCGGCTGGAGACCCCTTGACGATTTTCGGGGGATTCATGCTCACGGGGTGTATGCCCGTAATCGCTAAGGCCGGAACTGAATGGCACGGCGTTGAAGACCTTATCGGGAAGAAAGTCGCCGGAAGCGTCAGCCAGTATGCAGTTACAGGGCCTCTTCTTGACTTGGGGCATGACCCGATGAAGGAAATCGAATGGATACAGATTCCCGAAGACAGCGATAAACTCGCAGCAGTCATCAACGGTACAGCAGATTACGCAATAATGGGAACGGATCAGAATTACTCAATCCAGAACATGAAGGACGTAATCAAAGTTGTTACGTATTGCAGTGATTTGACCCCTAACTATTCATGCTGCCGAATGGAAACCCGCGATGAGTTCATCAAGAAGAATCCCACGACAATCAAGCTCGCTCTCAAGGCGTTAATCCGAGCTCAGGCATATTATGAGGCTCACAGGGCGGAATGTGTTGACATGATGGCCAAACAGCTTCAGGCCGACAAAGAATGGGTAGCTGCCTACATGATGAACGAGCATTACAGGATTCACGTTGACCCGATAAGGAAGCCTGTAGAAAGGGCATGGGGTTATCTCGACAGAATCGGAATCCTCGAAAAGAAAGACGGCGTAAACCTTTCAGACCATCTCAACATCACACTGTACAAGGCAGCACTTGACGAAGTAATAGCCGAACACAGGAATGAAGACCCTGAGTTTTACGACAGAATGCTTGCTTTCTACAATGAAAATGACGCATAGAAACTCAAAATGATTCTTCAAAGGCGGGGGATAAAAACTTTGCCCCCGTTTTTTTGATTCAAGGAGGAAAAAAATATGAAGAAGGTTATAAATTTCATCAAAGAATACTGGATTACGATGTTGATATTCGCGGGGCTTGTTGTGGGTTACAAGGTTGTTGCTGACAATGGACTAGCAAATACATTCCTTTTTCCGCCCGTTGAAGGAATAATGCTGTCATTTGAGGAAAACAGAGAGACAATGTTCATCAACATGCTTCACTCAATGGCACTCCTTGCGCCGTCAATAATAATCTCGCTGCTTATAGCACTTGTAGTAGGTACGATTGTCGGAATGAACAAAAAGCTCCGCAAGATTCTTCACCCCGTAATCTACACATTCAGTGTTGTACCGTCAATATTGCTTTCACCGTTTGTGCTGCTGATGACTCCGAGTTTCTGGTGGGCGGCATTAATTCTCATTGTCTACGGTACAGTTTGGGCTACGCTTTTCGCAACGATAACGGGAATCATGACGATAGACAAACGCTATCTTGACAACGCCGCGACATTGGAGCTTCACGGATTGAAACGCCTCACGAAAATAATACTTCCCGCTGCGAGCCCGTCAATATTATCTGGGTTCGTGAACTCTCTGCGAAGCTCATTCGTTATGCTCGTTTATGCTGAGATGTACGGCGCGAAATATGGAATGGGTTACTTTGTCCGAAAGTACTCCGAGTTCGGATTATACCGCCATACTTGGAGCGGATTTATCTTCATGGTGATAGTACTGTTAATCGTCATGCAGATATTTGAGCGTATAAAGGATCATATGCTTAGGTGGACGATAAATTAAGGTGAAAACTTCCGTTACCCCC
>JAFSLR010000061.1 GCA_017448375.1 Synergistaceae bacterium
CATATTTTCGAGTCTCCTGCGGGTAAAGGGCTTTACATGTCATTGATACTCAGGCCGAATACTGATGCTGAAAAGTTCCAGATGATTACGATTGCTGACGCTGTAGCTGTGTGTCTTGCGGTTGAAGATTTATACCCCGAATCGCGAGGGAGTCTCGGCATTAAATGGGTGAACGATGTCTACATGAGAGGGAAAAAGATTTGCGGCATTCTCACGGAGGCTTTAACGGGGTTCGAGAGCGGCGAAATTGAGACCGTAATCACAGGAATCGGAATCAACGTATCACACTGCAAGTTCCCCGAAAGCGCAGGCAATGCCGGATCAATCTTTGAGGATGACGATATGATTTTCGGGCGTAACGAACTCTGCGCGAGAGTCGCCGAATACGTCCTGAAGTTTGCGGAAAATCTCGACGACCCCGAAATAATCTCCGAATACCGTAAACGCTCAATCTTAACGGGGCATGAAATCTCCTACATTAAGGGTGAGACGAAATCTTACGGCCATGTTGAAGGGATTGACGACACTGGGGGACTCGTGATTCTGAATGAGGCCGGAGAACTTGAGACTCTGAGATCGGGCGAAGTGTTTATGGTTCGCAGCGAGGAAAGATCATGACAGCCACAAGACAAATAACACTCTGTGCATTATTCGCGGCGTTAATCGCAATAGGAACTTACATAAAGATTCCGACTCCGTTATTGCCTCTAACGTTTCAGACATTATTTGTTGTGCTTTCGGGTTTGGTACTTGGGAGGAAGTACGGTGCTTTAAGCGTATGTGTTTATGTTATCGCGGGTGTGATAGGGCTTCCGGTTTTCACGGGGTCTGCGCTTAATCCTACATTCGGGTATATTATCGGGTTCATTCCGGGCTCATGGCTCGCGGGGTATATTGCTGAGAGATTCAAGCCGTGCTTCAAGACGTGGACATTTGGAGCTGTTTCGGGAATTGCGGTGATTTATGCGTTCGGGATTCCGTATTATTATCTGATGTCGAAATATTATATCGGGAATGAGCTGGGGGCAAAAACTCTTTTGATGTATTTCGTACTTATGCCGATTCCAGGAGATGTTGCGAAGAGTATTCTTGCGGGATTGATTGTGAAAAGGCTTTCGGTGTTTTTCCCTGAGAGTTTCACGTGGAGGCGGTGAGGGTATCAAAATCTCCAGTGGCTTATGATGTGTCGGACAAGGCTTGAAGTTCTATACTCGTCCTTAGCGTCATAAGTCAAGATGAGGCAATAAATCTTTTCTCCCTTGATGAAGGCTGTAACTTTCTGGGCGTTAATGCTGTCGTAAGGATATGTGATTGATGAGGCTTCTATGTTCCCGAATTTTATTGCGGTTGATCTTCTTCCGCCTAAACCCGGCCTGAGTGAATCTGATACATCACGGGCTACATCAGAAGGTTCTTTCCCTGAAGGCGGCCAGTAAGTGAGGATAGTTAGCGATGAGGTTTTATTCTCTTCGGCTGTGAGAAGTGAACGGCAAGACACGCCCTTACCGTAAGCATTTTCGACAACGGAAGAGCTTTCCGCAACGACATTCCACGAAGACGGGAGGGAGATTGTTCCGGCGGACTCAAGACGTATTCTCTTCCATGAAGTGATTGAGGCGGCAGAATACGCAAAGACTAATGCAGCTAAGAAAACGGCGTACAAAAATTTTTTCATTACGCTGAAACCCCTTTTATTGTCAGAAATTTTATTTTGTGGAATTGAAGTTTAAGGGATTATATCACACGCCGGGCCGTACCGCGAAAAAAAAAAAAAATACGCCTACATGAAAAAATTTTAGCTGTAACATCGTGTCAGGCAAAAAAAATTACCCCCAGAAAACTCCGGGGGCATTCCATAACGCTACATATACACTTCAACGGCTCCGTTCTCGTCCCATTTCATCACACATCGGAGAGGCTCTATAATCTGGTCAGGGTACATCACCGGCCAGAAAGTATCAGACTCATCATTCAGGACGTAGAATGTAAATCTGTCCTTGTCGGAATCCTCAAAGTCATCACGCAGAAGCCGAACATCAATTT
The DNA here is from genome assembly GCA_017448375.1 of Synergistaceae bacterium. Taxonomy (GTDB): domain Bacteria; phylum Synergistota; class Synergistia; order Synergistales; family Aminobacteriaceae; genus JAFUXM01. Next base: position 2,044 of record JAFSLR010000061.1, read on the forward strand.
CACCGCGCGAAACATCATGCACAGATTTAAGGAGCTGAGTCCATGTCGCCTTCTCAGACTCCGGCAGCATGTCTATAACAGCCTGCTTTATGCTCTGTACATACGGCGAGTCTTCCGGTTCTGACTCTGCGATTACTGCCGGGGGTTCTGGCTCTTCGGCTGGCGGTTCAGTTTCGGGGATTTCGGGTTCAGTCTCAGGTTCAGAGTCTGTTACCGGCTCTTCAGTTTCGGGAACTTCGGAGTCTGTCTCATGTTCTGATTCTGGGGCTGGCGATTCGGTTTCGGGAATTTCGATTTCAATCACGGGTTCGATTTCGGGTTCTTCGGGGACAAACTCAAATTCGGGATTCTCTGTTGCCATTACAATTTCGATTTCAGAGTTTTCTGACTGAGATTCGGCCTCGTTAGCCCTTATCAGCTCCTGAAGTTTTTCGAGGGGAGTTGACGGTTCAGCCTCATCGGGAACGGGAGTCTCACCGTTAGTTTCGCCCTCAAACCTTCTCAGAAATTCCTGCGCCACAATCCTGTAACATTCAGCACCTTTAGATTTCGGCTCATACTCAAAGATTGACATCCCCATGCTTGACGCTTCAACTATGCTTACGTTCTGTCGTATGTAGCTCTCGAAAAGAAGACCCCTGAATGACTTTCTCACTTCCTCGTAGATTTTACGGGAAATATAGAGTCGAGGATTGTAATTCGTCATTATGATACCGCCGATTTCAAGCTCAGGGTTAATCCTCTCACGAAACGTCCCCATAGAACGGTCAAGAAGTCTCAATCCGAAAAGGCTGTAGAATCCTCCGTCCATAGGCACAATGATTTTGTTGCACGCCGCAAGAACATTCTGCGTGAAGATTCCGAGCTGGGGCGGACTGTCGAGCAGTATATAGTCGTAACGGTCAGCCTCAACTTTCGAGAGAGCATCACGCAACGCCGTCCTTCTCTGTATAG
>JAFSLR010000062.1 GCA_017448375.1 Synergistaceae bacterium
CGAAATCATATAGCCTGCATCCTCACCGGGTATTGTGCTTCTGCCGTAAAGATCAATATCTATCTTCTCAGTAGTTGCAAAGCTCTTGCTGAACGTCTCACTGTGCGTTGATGAATCAGGGATATTTTCTTCTTCAAACGGTTCATCTGCTCCGAACCACCCTGCTACTGTGTTGATTATTGCTTTAGCTCCTGATATTGTCTTCGTAAGCTCGCTGGGCTCCGTCTTGTCGTTATAGCCCTGTGATGACACTTTTGACTGCGTTATCTGAACTGACCTTGAGCTATCGTTGCCTTTTGACCACGCTTTCCATTCTTCATCGGCAAGTTTACCCTTATCGTTATAGCCCTCTAGACCGTCAAGTGATGAAGGATACGAGAATAAATTTCCCTCTTCATGTCTGGCCTGATAGGTGTTCGTGCTGTCCTGATCCGCATCCACTTTTGTGGCAGTGTCATAAAGCGTGAACGTCATGTAATGCTCCGTATTGTCGGGGTCAATATCGTGGCTTGAATAGTCCGCTTGAGGCCCAAGTTTATACCATGAAGGAAGCGGCTTATTCAGAATCTTGTAACGCCATATATGCTGTTGTGCTGTGTAGGCGGAAAAAGTATCCCATATAAGTGCCTGAGTCTTACTCGACGTAATTACATTATTAGCTTCCTCAGTCGATGATTCCGTTACATTGTCAATCTTAGTCGTAACGAAATCAAGAATACTGCTGTACATCTGTCCTGCTGCCTTGATACGCTCATCAAAATTTCCGGCGATATTTGCCTGCGTCGCCCTGAATTTCAGATAGCCCTGCACATAAGGCCCTACATCACCGAGTTCTGATATAGTTTCCGTTGTGGATGCAGTATTGAATGTAACCGTGTTTGACGTGTCTGTTTCATTAACTTTCGTGTAGGTTACGCTCATTTTTCCGTTGCCCTCATCCCCTGCAAATCCGCTGAATGTGTAGTTTTGCGGGTTTTGCGTGAGTTGGCCGTTCACATCTACGTTATCGACGTGATAAGGGATAGCCTGAAGAACCGTTACGTAGGTTGTATCAATGTCATCGATAGTGTGATATGGTTTGCCGAGCATGAGAACTTCATTCGCAAAGTCTGACGTTATCAGTGCGCCCCTTCTGCCCTCGCTGGAATCTTCATAGTTGAATACGGTCTTTGTGTCTCCGAAGCCTGCAAAATCTCCAGCGCTGTCTAACTTTGTCGGAATAACATATACGCTGCTCCTGCTGGTATTGACATGACTGATTGCAACGTCCTCAGCAAGTTTAGCCTTTCCCTTTGTGCCGGTGAGAGGCCCTGCAACGATTGAGAACTCCTCAGGCATCATGTAGTAGCTGTTAGTGTGGCTGACTGTATACCCCAAAACGCTCGTATCGCCCGGTCCGCCCTTCCTGTGATCTGTGTCGCGCTTGGGCGTAATTGATCCGCGATCGCAGTACCAGCGTTCAAGCCTCGGATATGTTGTGCCTGCACCTTGTTCCGGGAAGAAGAGTATCGCTATTTCGTCCTTGCCGTCTCCGTCAAAATCGCACCTCGTTGCCTGACACGGAGCATGAGCGCCTTCATCAGCCATAGACCAGCCGGGGGCAGTGCTAAAGCTATCAGAGTCATAATGCCAGCTGTTGCCGTCATAATCGAGAATTCCTACCCTCATAGAGTTAAACTCCACATTCGCCGATTTGTTCCACGGAAAGACTCTGCCGACAAATGCAGCCTCATCGCGTCCGTCAGCGTCGAAATTTCCGACAACTACATTCGGACATGCCTGCTCATAACCCATGCCGCTCCCTGAATAGCCGTCATGAATAATCTCCTCGTGCAGCTTGGTTACTTTTACGCTGTCCCCGTTTTTCGTTACCTTGTAGACATATAACCATGAGCCGCCATTCTGTGTCCACGTAAGAGCGATTTCGTTCTTGTAGCCGTCTCTGTCTATGTCTCCCGTTGCTATTTCACACCCGAGAACGCCGTGGCCATAGCCCCAGACTTTCCAGCCTAAATAGCTGTCATAAGTATTTCCAGAGTCTCCGCCTTCAGCCCGCAACAGGTTCAGACCGCTTACTTTGCCTGTTCCGTTTCTATCGCATGTGAAGAAGCGAAAATACAGGCTGCCGGTCGTATCCATTTTATCGGTGTGAGCCATGACGAAAACATCTTTGTCCTCAATGCCACTGACCTGCAGGTTTGCTATGCCCCACATCTGATGTTGATCCTGATAAAAGTAATCATGATTCGGTGAAGTTATCTCGGCGGTGTCCTCCGTTCCCTGGCTATCTATCGTCTGATAACCATATTTGCCGTCAGGGGCGCGGGCATCAATATTAATACCTGAAGTTGTGTAAACGACATTGCGCCTCTTGCCAAAGCGTTTATTGGAAATCGCTAAGTCCATTTTCTGCACTACTCCCGTTGAAGTATCAACCGGTGGGTAGGAATCATCATCAATAAATGTGCCTAAATCCTTCCTCAATGAACCGTCTGAGTTGATAGTTAAGATGTGGGACTGATAACGCAATCCGTTGCCGTTCCTGATTCGCTCGTAAAGCATTAGTGAATGTTTCTGAATCTCCGGCAAATCAGAACCCGTTGTAGCCTTGATGATGTCGGGAATTGATCCTAGAGATTTCCCCCTGATAGTAACCTCCGCTTCAGAAGTTACGCAGAAGGGAAGCAGGATTAACGCGCTGAGAACACAAGTAACCGTTCCCAATTTAAAGAACTTATACAATAAAGGTTTTCCCCCTTTATTTTAGATATTTATTTGTTGGTGAATTATATCATAAGTCATGCAACAATCAAGATACATTCCAGGATATATTTTATGAGTGATGAAAAAAATTGCTTGTTAAAGACTGAGTAAAAATGTAGAATTTTATCATCTGCCCAAATTTTTCGGGATAAGCAAGTTAATCATTCAGCACCCCTTCTTATTTTGGGAATATAAATTACAGGAATAAATGTTTAACTTATTAGAAAGGATAAAGAATTTATTATGCAGTTTGTGTTGGCATTAGTTTTCTTTATGGCCGGATCAGGTTTGGGATATGCGGCACTCAGGGCAATAGATAACTCAAAGATAAACGGCGTAAAGAATCAGATAAGCATTATGCTGAAAGAAGCAGAAGAAAACGCAGAGAAGTCCAGACAGCAGAAAGTCATCGAGGCACGCGAAGAAGTTAATCGCTTAAGACAGGAAGCACAGAAGGACATCAAAGAGCGTAAGAATGAAATTCAGCGGACAGAGAGAAAACTTGAACAGAAAGAAGAAAATCTCGACAAGAAAATTGACAGGGTAACACGCAAAGAAGACGAGCTTA
>JAFSLR010000063.1 GCA_017448375.1 Synergistaceae bacterium
AAGACCATAGGAGTCAAAGCCATACTGATGCATTCGGCGTATTGCGGAAATTCTTTTTTCGCCATTACCGACCACGCAGGGCAGCACGACGTACCCATGAAGGGCAAACGTTCGGGGACTTCCTTCACAAAGTCTTCAGCTTCCTGCAATGTGCACAGGTCAGCACCCACAGCAACCTCTACAATGTCAGCGAATCCAAGCTCACGGAAAGCGGCGCGCATTTTCTCCGGCGTTAGAGTCTTTCCGAACTACCCGGCAATCGCAGGAGCTATAGCGGCGTAAACGGGAATCTCGCTCCGTATTGCCTGAATGCACTGGAATATTTGCGCTTTGTCGGCAATCGCACCGAAAGGACAATTTGCGAGGCACATTCCGCAGGACACGCATTTTTCCTGATCGATGTCGGCGCGTCCGAACTCATCCGTAACGATCGCTTTCATTCCGCAAGCAACAGCGCAGGGTCTCTGCATTCTGAGAATGACTCCGTACTGGCAGACGCTCATACATTTCCCGCACTTTATGCACTTTGACGAGTCGATATGAGCCTGCCCGCGCTCGAAATATATTGCATCTTTCGGGCAGACCTGCGAACATGGCCGGGCTAAACATCCCTGGCATTGATCCGTAATTACTACTTTGTTGTCCGGGCATGAATGGCACGCGAACTTTATGATGTTGATTAACGGTGGCTGATAATATTTTTCGGGGTGTACGCATTCTTCTGCGCCGGTCGAGACGGGAGCATGTTCGGAGGCTTTGCGGAGGGGGAGTCCCATTGCGAGCCGGATACGTTCACGGACTATCGCGCGTTCGAGAAATACGTCGTCCCGGTAGTGTGAGATTTCGCCGGGGATTACCCTGTAGGGTATGCGCTCCATTTCGGAGAGATCGCCGGGCTTATAGTTGTAGGATAATTTTGCGACTTCGGAAAAGATTGCGCGTCTTATGTCATTAACAGACGTGTGTATACCTCTCATTCCCATTTTTAATATGCCTCCTTAAAGGGTGAAATATTTTTTTGGAATGGTAGTATTATACTTCACAGAATTTATATATCGTCATGTTATCTTAATTTCAATGAAAGGTGGAATGAACCATGAGGAAAATTTTTCTTGCATTAACAGTAACAGCTCTCGTTGTTATAGGGTCGTCAATGGCTTTTGCTTACAGCGAGGAAGAAGCCCGCGACGCTCTCATAACATATTCCGGCACTGCTGCATTTTCTGACCTTCTGCCGGAAGAAAGACGCGCCTGTATGACTTGGGTTTCTGAGGGAGGCTATATGAATGAGCTTTGCAGGAGCGCAGTTACCCGATTGATTTCGGAAGACCCAAACGCCGTTACGCCTTCACAGAGGAAAGCACTTCTTGCGGCCGCTTCAGGAAGAACGACTCCGGCTCCCACAAATAACGGTGAAACTGTCGTAGTAAGGGAATCCGACAACACCGGCTCAATGATAGCAGCTGGAATCGTGGGAATAATCGCGGGAATGATAATCCACAACAATTTACCGGGCGACAGGGACACAGTATATTACCCCGCACCGCCTCCACATCGTATTCCCGGTCCGCCCCATCATCGCGCACCAGTTCCCCCTCACAGAGCTCCCGCGCCCGTGATGAGAAGGAATCCCGGCCCGATTAGGACTAATCCGCCCCGCGTACCACATAGAGCTCCCTCACCTGTGCGAAGAGTGCCAAACACAACTATGAGGGACATACCGAGAAGGTAAAAACGCAAAATAATACGGGAGAATCTCAAAAAGGGACTCTCCCGTTTTTTGTTGCCGAATCACTTACACAAAAGCACGGCTGTTATCGCCCGTATCAATCGTAGCTGCATACGCGCTGTTGAAGAGTCCGAAAATCGCCGAAAGCATGAACAGAGTCTCAATCCCCATTACTTGCCATATCCATCCCCCGAATAACGCTATCAATATTGTGATGAGATGATTGACGGATACTCCTGTTGCTATTGTCGCTTTCACTTCTTCGGGAGTGTCGGACAAATCCTGAACGTAAACATTTGAGGCCATTGACGCAAGAGAGATTACAGCATAGAGAATGTAATTCACACAGCACACAATGAACGCAATATTTTTCGGGAAAATGTGATGTGCAAATCCGTAGAAGAAGCATACTATCACAAGTATCAATGTGTCCATTACCATTACGATTTTGTAGCCGTAACGGTCAATAATCTTCCCGACAACAGGCGAGAATATGAATGTTGCGATTGCTGACAGTGCGAACAATATACTTATCGCCATTGCTCCGGCACCGTAGAATAACACAAGCAAGTAAGGGCCGAACGTGAAGAAAATCTGTTTCCTTGCTCCGTAAAATATTTCCAGCATGTAGAATTTGAAGTATTTTCGGCGGAAATAGAATCGTGTTACGTTATGTTTCTGTTTGCTTCTGCCCGTCATCTTTAAGGCTATGATGAATCCGATTAATGTTATTGCTGACGAGACAATAAACACAGGTCGGTAAAGATTCATTTTCCCCGCAAACATTCCGAACACAACCGCAACAACTATATATCCCGCTAATGTCCCGAACTGGTACGCAGAATTTTGAATCCCCAAAGCCGCTCCGCCCCTGCCTGATTTCGAGTACTCAAGAGCTAATGTGCTTCTCATTCCGTACTGCATATGTTCGCCAAGTGAGTATACGAAAACTGCTGACGTTACGAGGAAACGACTCGCAGGAATCACAGACTGCATAGCCATTCCGGCAAGCATGATTAACGCTCCGGCCTTGAAGATTTTTTCTGCTGAAAACTCAAACAGCAATGCAAGAATGAAAACGAGAAGGAAGCCCGGCAATTCCCTGAAGAACTCTGAGACTCCCCTGTCAAACTGAGACATGCTCACTATCTCAGCCAGATAATTATCGAGGACGGCTTTATATAATCCGTAACCCAATCCGAAAACTGCCAATGACAAAATGAATGCTTTATACTGTGAATCAGCCTTGAATATTCTTGAGGTCAATTTATTTCTGCTCCTTTCATTTTGCTATCGAGGAATTAATAACACGAGGTTATTTAGTATAATACGATAAATATATCGGAGGAGGCAATAATTAAAATGAATGCTTTATTCATTAACGGTTCACCGCGCAAAAATTGGAACACTCACAAAATGTTAGAGTCGGCCATGAAGGGAGCTTCCGACTCCGGGGCTGAATGCGAGATGATACACCTTTACGATTACAGCTTCAAGGGGTGCGTTTCGTGCTTCGCCTGCAAAATCAAAAACGCAAAAACTAACGGACTATGCGCTTATCGTGATGACTTGCGCCCGGTTCTTGAAAAGGCTTTGGCGTGCGATGTTATTGTGATGGGAAGCCCGATATACTTCAGCTATCCTACGGGAATGTTCCGTTCATTTCTTGAGAGACTTTTATTCCCGATTATGAGCTACAATGTCAACCCCGACGGATCAAGGCCGAGAGCTATCGACAGGACAATATACAGCGGGATAATCTACACAATGAACTGCCCGGAAGAACTCGCCGGAAAAATGAATTACCCAGCAATCCTTCAGCCAAACGAATGGGCTACAGCGTCAGTCTTGGGGTACTGTGAGTCGTTATGTGCGTACAATACTGTGCAGTTCAGGGACTATTCGCGGTATGATGCGGGAATGTTCAGCGAGGAAGTGAAGACGAAATACAGGGATGAACATTTCAGCGTTGACCTTCAAAATGCGTATGAACTCGGTAAACGTCTCGTCATGAAAGCGAATGGTCAGGCATAAAGTTTTTTCTGAGGGTTAAGAGTAATGGCAAAAGCACTAAAAATCCGGCGTATGAAAGCTGATGATTTTGCTGATTTCTGCCTCACTGCCTCAGCAAAAGAAGTTCAAAGCGCGCTCGATATTGGATCAGATTGGGACTCAAGAGCATTCATTTACGCGGCTTCAGCAAACACAGATCCCAATGTAATATGGGTACTTCTCAGGGAAGCAAGCGAGTCAGGCGTTAAACTCATCAACGCAAGGTCAAAAGACAGCAAGCAAACCGCTCTTCACTGGGCAGCAGGACACAATGATAACCCCGATGTAGTTCGCATACTCATTGCAGCAGGTGCGGACGTGAACGCTAAGGACGCTTACGGTCAGACTCCGCTGGCAGAAGCCGAAGCCGTTCACCGAATGCGCTGGAAGGACAACAGGCAGCAGGTAATAGACATGCTCAGGAGAGCCGGAGCAAGATAGCATAAATCCCCCATAACCCTCAAAACTTCAGGGGGACTCGCGTTCTCATATCAGACCCAAATACTTGCACGCCTTCAATATTCCGCCGTCGTCAATGTCTTCACACACGTAATCAGCTGACTTCCTCGCCTCGTCCGAACACACCCCGACAGCAACTCCGATATTCGCATTCCTCAGCATGTCCGAATCATTAGGGCCGTCCCCGAACGTTATAACATCATCAAGACTCGCGCCTAAACTCCGTATCATCATTTCGATTCCGCCCCATTTCGTTGACGCTCCGTAACGCGCCTCCGTGAATCCGTGCATTATTTCCAGCCTCACTCCCTCAGGTGCAGCGAAGAATATCCCGTGCGACTCGTCAAGCATTCTGTGCGGCCTCATGATGTAGCACATTGTTGCGCGTTTGAGTTCGTTCAACGGCTTGAAACAGTCATATCCTGCCTGTGAGTTGAAATATTCACGGAATGAGTCAAAATCGTTGTCGGCGTATAAATATTCCTCGTCAACAGCCGCCGTTATATCAGGGAATCTTGACGCAACATCACGGAATGAGTCCAAATATTTATCGGGAAAATATGCCGTGTGAATCTTTTTCCCAGCAACGAAAATCTCAGAGCCCCCAGCGCACACAAGATAATCAATCCCGAATGCTTCCGCCGTCGTCATAGTGAGGAATCCTGCGCGCCCCGTTGCAATCGCGGGAACATGGCCGGAGTCTTTGAGGAGTGATATTGCCCGCAAAGTTTCAGGGGGAATGTGAGGTTTCACTTTGTGGCTTACTAATGTGTTGTCGATGTCGAAAAATATGTATTTCATTCTTACCCCTTCAGCCTTAACGCTAATCCCGCAAATACCCGGTCAACAATATCGGACTCGTTCGCCAAATATTGATACAGTTTCCCGGTCTCATCGCGCCATTTTCGATTGAAACTGTCAACAGGTACAACGCCCCCGCAAATCTCATCGCCCGTCATAACGCAATCACGAAGAATATTTATCCTGTCAGCAAAAAATTCTGTCGGACTAATTCCGCGCGTTAAAAGTATTTTCGCTCCCTCGTGAATGTTCGTTACGAGTCCCGGCCTTATATCGTCAATGTTGTGTGAAAGGTCTGCAACATTCTCAAACGTTCCGTAAAGTTTCAGCGCGTAATCCTTCTTGCCCATGTAACGCCCGCCTATAATCAGATGCAAATTATCACCCCGAACAGCATAATCACTTCAGAGGACTCAACGAACGCTCCGAGTAAGTCGCCCGTTATGCCCCCGAAAAGTCTCAAGCATATTAGCACGTGAAGTATCAGGCACAAAATCAGGATTGCGGGAATGAGATTCATGTTCAGGGCTGAAAGCAGCAGGAACATTACAGCGAGTGAAAGATTGTCGCGCCGACTCCGTGATGAGCCTAATATTACCGCGAGGCCGTTTGATTTTGCGAACGGTAAATTGTTGAGTAAGATTGCCATTCCGAGTCGTGAATATATTGGGATTGTGATTAGGGTTAAAGGGGTAATGTTGAGGGTGAAGAGTTCGGAGAATAATAGCGTTTTCGCCATTAAGGTTATAACACAGGCCATGACAGCGAAACTTCCCGCGTGTGTGTCGGATAATATTCGGAGTCGAGTCTCACGGTCTCGGTGCGAGAATATTGCGTCGCTCGTGTCCATTAAGCCGTCAAGGTGAAGTCCCCCAGTTAAGGCGAGAGTCAGAATCATCATCACGAATCCACACAGCAACGGCGACATTGCCGGGAACATTCCAAGAACGTGAAAGAATATTAACCACATCACAGAGAATATTACGCCGGCAATCGGAATCATTACGCAGAAATAACGCAAATTACACGGAGTCCATTCGGGGAGAAATCTCTGCGGAATCGGCAGCACTGATATGAACGACAATACTATAAGGAATGAATTTATCTTACACATAATGCTATACTTTATCACTAATTCCAACAATAGAGGGGATAACGATGGAACAAAGAGAGAATCAAATAATCCGTGTGAGCATAATCGG
>JAFSLR010000064.1 GCA_017448375.1 Synergistaceae bacterium
GACAGACACAATCGGGGACGTTCGCGAAAAACTGAACAATGCGATTGCTTACGGCTTAGGACAGGGACAGTACGCACAGGCTGACAAGTTCGTGAGTTATGTTACTGAGGAATCAAAAACGGTGCAGGGACTCGAAGCAGTGCCGGGGACATTCATTGTACGTTCGGCAATTCCCGGCAAGGACGGCGAGCTTAGTTTCTCCGGCGATGAAGACCTCCTCAAAGCATTAGGTCTCAACACGATACAGGAATCCACAGAGTCTCGATTCACGGCCTCAGTATATGACGCTCACTCAGGGAAAGTCGTAACATCGGGCGCAAAGATTACGGGCAACGTCATTCAGAACGCCTTAACGGGAGTCGATATCGAGTTCAGCAGCATGGCCGGAATAAAATCCTCATGGGACGAAGCCTCAAAGCGTTTCATTCTCACGGGAACGGAATACTCCGCAAATATTCACCTCAAGGACAACGGAATAACCTTCCAGACGGGCGCGAACAAGGGCGAAGATTACGGCATTCAGTTAGGCGACGTGTCAACATACTCGCTTGGGATTTCCGGCGTAAGCGTCTCAACCCGAGACTCAGCAGCAAGCAGCACAGGAATTATTGACCGCGCAATAAGCCGTATCTCATCACAGCGCGCTAAAATCGGCTCATACATTAACGACATGGAATACATCATGAACAACCTTACAACAACAAGCGTTAATCTCACCAGCGCGGACAGCAGATTACGTGATGCGGACATGGCAAAAACGATGATGGATTTCGTGAGGCTCCAAATCCTGAATCAGTCGGGCACTTCAATGCTTGCTCAGGCGAATCAGATTCCCCAGTCCGTGATGAATCTTTTCGGGAATTAATCTCACTCTCAAAACTTGACTCACCTGTCATAATATAATCATCACAAAAACACAAAGGAGACTTATTCAACAATGCTTAAAGATTTAGGCTGTTCACTTCCGGCCGTGTATCCTATGCCGGTTCTTATGGTTGCGACTTACGGCGAGGACGGAAAAGTTGACGTTATGACTGTCGCATGGGGAAGCATTTGCGGAATGGACAAAATCGCCCTCTACCTCGCAAAAGACCGCAAGACCCTCAAGAACATTAACGCCCGTAAAGCCTTCACCGTTTCACTTGCTGACGAAGCACACCTCAAAGAGATTGACTTTCTCGGAACTGCTAGCGGTAACACAATGTCCGACAAATTCGAGCGCACCGGATTACACGCCGTCAAAAGCAAGAATGTTGACGCACCCGTAGTTGAGGAGTTCCCCGTAACAATGGAGTGCAAACTTGAGGAAGTTAGAGACTGTTTCGGCGAAATGCAGGTCGTTGGCACAATCGTTAATGTTCTCGCTGAAGAGAAAACTCTCGATGAGGCCGGCAAAGTCAACGCTGAGAAAATCAACGCTGTAATCTTTGACCAGTTCAGAAACACTTATTACACTTCCGGCAAAGAAGTCGCAAAAGCCTGGAGAGTCGGCGCAGAGTTAATGAAGAAGTAATAACGCAAAATTTTCTCCCTTTGCAAAAGTTAAGGGGGAAATTTTTTTTTGCCGTTGTTTTACTGGATTGAATGCAAAACTTTTTTGGGTATAATTTATTCTTGTTCAGACTGTTTCAACACAACTTAATATTATTTCACTCATGGACAGGGAGGTGAACATTTCATGGCGGAGAACTCCACAATCGCTGAGATAAAAGCTGCTGAGACACAAGCCGCTAATGCTGTGCAGAAAGCCAAAGAAGACGCTGCAAAGAAACTCAACCGCGCAACTTCAGACGCAGAAAATTCCCTGAAGGACGCAAGACAAAACGCAGCAAGACAATTCCGCGACAAGATTCGCAGGGCAGAAGAGGCCGCAGAAACAAAAGCAAAAGCTATTCTGGCGAAACGTGAATCAGATGCTCAGGCTTTCTACGCAAAACATAAGGACAAGATCCCGGCAGCTGCTTCATTCATAATGGAAGAGGTGATGAAAAAATATGGGAGTAGCCAGGCTTAAAAAGGCAGAACTGTATTATCACAAATCCGTTCATGAACAGATAGCGGCGGCACTTCAGGAAACGGGAGCATGTCAGATAATTTCATCGGCGGAAGAAAATCACCCGCGCCCCGCAAGCGTTGAGGCTCTGATTTCCGCGACTGATGACAGACTTTCAGACATACGTTACCTGAGCAGGACTCTTACACCGCATTATGTTGACCCTATTCCGGCCCTCGACAGAATGCTCGGTGAACGCCCTGAAGTTACGATGACGGAGCTTGAAGAGCTTGCGGCGAATACGGATCTGAAAGCGGTTTGCGATAAGACACGCGCAGTTGAACACGAGACAGGGGACAACAGGCTGAAACTTTCAGACGCTAGGAATACGGCGTTGATTTTGTCATCGCTGGAATTTTTCCCGTACCCCCTCTCAGTAATCACGGAAGGCACAAAGACATTAACGGGGACAGTCGGAACATTAAAACCCGCGAATGTCAGCGGCTTCAAGGCTGCACTCGGAGATTTCTCGAAGTACAAGGACGACTCAGAATTAATCATCGCCCCTTATGACGAGAAAACTACGGAGATTTACGCGGCTTTGATTTACTCGCGGAACATTGAGGACGAAATCAGAGATGTTTGCGCGAAAAATGGATTTACCCCCGTTGAAGTCCCTGCGACATTGACGGGAACAGCGGAAGAGGAGAAAGAGAAATTTGCGGGCATGATCTCCGCGCTTGAGGCGAAAGAGATTGAGCTTGACGAAAAACTTTCAGCCCTCGCAGAAGAGAACGTGCCGACAGTCCAGAAACTCTCCGACTACTACAACAGCTTATCCGCGCGCTATAACGGTACGGCCATGAGCGATGAGACGGACTCGGTAATGCTGACACGTTTCTGGCTTCCTGCCGACAAAGCAGACGAGATACGCGCAAAGATTGAGGCCATAAGCACGGACGTTGAGTTAATGCTCTCAGACCCCGAACCCGATGAAGAGCCGCCCTCACTCCTTGCGAACGGTAACACGGTGAGACCCTTCAACATTCTGACGGAGCTTTACTCGTCGCCGAAATACAGAGGGATTGACCCGACACCGTTACTTGCGCCGTTCTTCTGGATATTCTTCGGTATGTGCTTGGGCGATGCGGGTTACGGAATTGTTGTATTCGGCCTGATTATGTTTGTCTTCAGGAAGTACAAGAAGATTGCTCCGGGCGTTAAGGATTTCATAACGCTTTTCTTGTTCTGCTCGGTCTCAACATTCATTTACGGCGTAATTTCAGGTTCATTCTTCGGGAATTTCATTGACGCATTTTTGCCGCCTCTAATCCCCATGAAGAATGCGCTTATGCTTGTTGACCCTATGACCAACCCGATGCAGGTTTTAGGGATTTCGCTGTTACTCGGAGTTATTCACCTGATGTTCGGACTGCTGATTTCAGCGTATGACAAAATCAGGAACGGAGAAATCATTGACGCAATCGGCGAAAAAATATCGTGGTTCTTCCTGATTGTCGGACTCTGCCTCTACGGTGTGGGATTGGGCGGTATGCTGCCTCCTCATTTCGTGCAGATCGGCGGGGCAATGGCAATAATCGGAGCTGTGATAATTTTCATTTACGCGGGAAAAGGCGAGCCCAATTACGCAAAGAAAGTCATCAACGGATTCTTAGCGTTATACGGCTCAACGTCATATCTTGGGGATATTCTCAGCTACAGCAGACTGTTGGCACTGGGATTCGGCTCGGCTGTCATAGGAATGGTCATTAACCTTCTGGGCGGATTAGCGGCTGATATTCCGTATGTCGGCTGGCTCGTGGCAATCACCGTAGTAATCGGCGGGCATATCTTCAGCATAGCAATAAACATTCTGGGGTCATTCGTTCACCCGTTAAGGCTTCAGTATGTTGAGTTTTTCGGGAAATTCTATACGGGAGGCGGAGAACCGTTTACCCCGTTGACGCTCTCACAGGAATACGTAAACGTAAGGGCGTAAAGCAGTAACACAATTTTAATCACGAAAGGAACGTGTAAATCATCATGGAA
>JAFSLR010000065.1 GCA_017448375.1 Synergistaceae bacterium
ATAATCACTCTGGACTTTTCCGTTTGCCCCAAGAAGGAACGCAGCAGCGTCAAGGTCAAAATCAAATCCGCCGTCATACTTCTTCGTGTCCCAGCCCAATCCCACGAGAATTTTTGAGAGCTTCGGATTCCCTTTCGTGAGATCGATTTTCTGCCCTTTGAACAAACTTATCATATTTATATTCCCCCTAAATGTTCACGCCGTAATTCTGGCACAACGCCTTTAATCCGCCCTTGAACCCGGAGCCTACAGCATTGAACTTCCATTCCGCGCCCTGACGGTATAATTCACCGACAACAACAGCCGTCTCAACCGAAAAATCTTCCCCCAAGTCGTAACGGATTAATTCTTTACCGTTCGACTCGTCATATATCCGTATGAAGGCGTTTGAGACTTGCCCGAAATTCTGTTTGCGTTCTTCTGCCTCGTATATCGTTACGGTGAAGGCTATTTTCTCGATTCCTGCGGGAATTTTGCTCAGGTCGATTTTGATCTGTTCGTCGTCGCCGTCGCCTATTCCTGTTCGGTTGTCGCCCATGTGCTGGACTGCGCCGGAGCTGTGCTGAAGGTTGCCGTAAAATATGAACTCAGAGTCGCCGGGGACTTTACCGTTTGCGCCCGTCAGGAATGCTTCTGCGTCAAGGTCGAATGCTGAGCCGCCGTCATATTTGTTGATGTCCCAGCCGAGTCCGACAAGAATTTTTGACAGGCCGGGATTGTCTTTCGTCAAGTTTACTTTCTGGCCTTTGAAGAGATTTATCATTAATGATTCTACCTCCTTAATGCGGGAATTTCGGTTATTATAGCAAAATCGGCGCAACAAATTTACCGTCAAAGTTGCAGAAGGATACACTCCAATCGACAAGAGGATTACCCTTTCAGGCGGATTGGACTCAACGTTCACGACTCAAACGGGTACAAGCATTCTTGACGGCGGGGGCAGCATTCAAATCCTCAAGATTTCCGCAAGCGCAGATGTTGACGGCTTCACGTTCCAGAACGGCAACGACACAAACGGCGACGGAGGAGGTATCTCCATCGGTACAAGCTCCAACTTTGCTGTGAACATCTCAAACTGCACATTCACGGGCAACACAGCGAAATCCGGCGGTGCTATGGGAATTGACGCTCCCACTACAATCACTAACTGCACATTCACGGGCAATAAAGCAGCGAGTAATTACGGCGGGGCTATTTCCTCAGGACACTACGGCAAGCTGACAATCACGGACTGCACGTTTACCGAAAATAGTTCTCAAAACAGCGGCGGCGGTATTTACATGAACGGCGAACCAGAGAGCAAAATCTCAAACTGCGTCATTACGAAAAATACTTCCGGCAATTATGGAGGCGGTTTTGCAACGGGCGCATTTTTCGGTGGGAGTTCTGCCAACGTTACGTTCGAGAGCTGCGACATCACAAACAACATGTCAACGGGCAGAGGTGCAGGTCTTTATCTCGGCGGCGGAACTCAGACACTCACGAGCTGTGATATTTCGGGAAATGTCATATCCGGCGATGGCTCCGGCGCGGGCGTTTACGCCATTCATGCAGGGCCGAAATTCATCAACTGCAATGTGTCGAACAATAAGACAAATTATTCGTCAGGCGGAGGCGGATTTTATTTCAGCAACGTCCCGGATGACAATGGCGTGGAAATCACGAACTGCACAATTTCAGGCAACAGCGCACCAGTAGGAGGCGGTTTAGCGTTTGAAGACGGCCCCGCAACGATCACGAACTGCACATTCACGGGCAACAGGGGAGGAGTGTATTCTAACCATGTTCTTTTTAAGGGAACAATGGACTTCATCAACTGCACAATCGTTAATAACACTAGTGCGGATCAGAGTGAATTTTATCTCCCTTACGCAAAATTAAGCCTGACAAACACGCTCATATGGAATGACTCAGCGGATAAAATCTTCAATACTAACGACAGTAGTGCACTCAGCCTCGACCATTGCGCGCTCCCTGAAAGTTTCACGGCTGAAGGCAGCGGAGCAATAACGAACGACAGCCCCGTTTACGTCAGCACAGACTGGACTCCCGTATCATCAGAGATTGATGTTGACGGAATAATTCACACTGTCTACGAGGTCGGCAGCAGCTCAGGCATAAATCACGAGCTTGATGTTCTTCTGGGTGCTGCTTTATCCGATGACAATACCCCGAAATATGACCAGATCGGAAGGGTACGCAAGAATCTCACAGTCGGTGCTCTTGAGGGCAACAAGGTTATATTTGAGATTCACATTGACAGCGGGATAACGCACGGTGCTTTGAGTTCTGACAGGTCGCTTGCCTCAAAGGACGTAAAAGTAACGCTGACTGTATCGCCTGACACGGGGTATTATACTTCGTCAGTAACATACAGCGGTGATACTGTAAGTGCTGAAGTGATTTCTGCTGACGGTGTTTACTCGTTCAACATGCCTTCAGAGGACATAACGGTATCGGCGGTATTCAGCGAGATAATATACCCGATAAGCTATGACCCTAAGGGCGGGAGCGTTTCACCTTCAAATCCTGCAACGTATACGATTGAGAGTCCAGATTTCACGCTTACGAACCCCACGAGAGTCGGCTATGTGTTTTCCGGCTGGACTGGTACGGGGATTGACGGCACTGCTGATGTTGTAACGGTTACTACAGGCTCATACGGAGCGAGGGAATATACTGCGACATGGACACCGATAATCTACGCGCTGGCATATGACGAGTCCGGCGGAACAGTTACACCCGATAACCCTGCAACGTATACGATTGAGAGTCCCGACTTCACGCTCAACAATCCGACAAGAACGGGCTATACATTCGCGGGCTGGACAGGTACTGACATTGACGGAGCATCAACGGACGTAACTATTCAGACAGGCTCATACGGCGCAAGGAGTTACACTGCGACATGGACACCAATAAACTACAGCATAAAGTATCACCTTGACGGAGGAACAGCGAGCGATAACCCTACAGCCTACAATATCGAGAGCGGAGACTTAAAGCTCAAAAGCCCCACAAAGAAAGGCTATGAGTTCGAGGGCTGGACATTGAGCGGAGACCAGAGCGGGGAAATTTCTTCCGATGTTACGATACCGACAGGCACAATAGGAAACCTTGAATACATAGCAAACTGGAAACTCGTAATCTACACCATAAGCTATGATGTAAAGGGCGGAACTGTATCACCCAGCAACCCTTCAAGGTATACGATTGAGACGGAGACATTCACGCTGAACAATCCGCTTAAGGACTGCTACACTTTCGAGGGCTGGACTGGTACGAGCCTTGACGCTTTGAGCAAGTCCGTAACAATCCCGAAAGGCTCAACAGGAAACCGCGAATATACAGCGAACTACACGCCGATAACTTACGAGCTGAGCTATGACCTTCAGGGAGGAACATTATCACATGACAACCCGACAAGCTATGACATTGAGAGCGATGACATAAAGCTCAACAATCCTCTTAAGACTGGCTATGATTTCACGGGCTGGAGTTTCGACAATACACTCTCGATTGACGTTACAATCCCGAAAGGCTCAAGCGGAGACAAAAAGTTCACAGCGACATGGACACCGACAATCTACACAATAAGCTATGACCTTGACGGCGGAACGGTATCAACTCCAAATCCGGAAACGTACACGATTGAGACTCCGGCGTTCACTCTGACGAATCCAACGAGAACAGGCTATACCTTCGCGGGCTGGAAAGGCACTGACATTAACGGTACAGCGGAAACCGTAACAGTCCTTCAGGGTTCAACGGGCAACAGGAGCTATACAGCCGTATGGTCATCGGTAACCTACACGATAACATACAACCTCAATAACGCCCAAGACCCCGATAACCCCGCAACTTACACCATCGAAAGCGGAGCAATCACTCTCACGAATCCGAGTCGGGACGGATATACTTTTGACGGCTGGACGGGTACGGATTTAACCGCAAAGACTCAGAGCGTTACGATTCCTTCAGGGTCAACAGGTAACAGAGAATACACTGCGAACTTCACGCCTATAACCTACACTCTGACTTACAATCTTAACGGAGGAACAGCAACTAACCCGACAAGCTATACGATTGAGACGGAGACATTCACGCTCAACAATCCCGTTAAAGCTGAATACTCGTTCACGGGGTGGACAGGTTCAGGACTCAATGAGGCTCAAGAGACCGTAACAATCGCAAAAGGCTCTACAGGTAACAAGACTTTCACCGCAAATTACGAGGTAGCGTCCGCACCCGTTCTTGCTGAAACCTCGCTCACTCTCAAAGCCTTTAAGGGTCAGCCAGCAAGCGTAACAGTAACAGCTACTGAAGGTGCCGAAATCGAATGGAGCGTAACAACTGGACTTCCATCGGGACTCGGTTTCAGCGGTTCGGGGAAATCTGCGGCAATCTCAGGAACTCCGCAGCTCGGTACATCGGGGACATATTCGGCGACAGTAACAGCGACAAACCCGAAAGGTTCAGCAGCAGCCAACGTAGCAATAACCGTAGCGAATGACTTTGCACAAAGCGGAGACGTTAAAGAAGGGACTCGCCGTACTGAAATGACATCATCAGGAATGACGCGGACGAACAAAGCGACATCATTCACGAACGGTGCAGGGAGTCTCATACTTTCGGCGGACATAGCGATAACAGCTGAGGCTGAAGAGTTCATAGCCATTGCGGGTGAAGTTTTCGAGACGGGACTCAGCGTTGACGTAACGTTGCTCATCTCTGACCCGGATTATGACACATTCACGTACTCGCTTGATGTTTCGGGTCTTCCTGAATGGCTCACAGTTTCGGGTGATTTGACGGCAAAAGGCACGGCCAATGGAGGCACTAACACTTACCACTATGGCTTCACGCTCTCAGGAATGCCTACAGGGGCAACAGATATTGAAGAGATAACATTCACGGCAAACGCAAAAGTTTCGGGCGATTCACCAGTTCTTGAAGCGGCTGTGAGCAAGGATATATTTGTCCAGGCTGTTGTTGTTGTGAATGAGCTTGATGTTTCAATCCTTAACATTGAGCCTCTCAATCTCACTGCGGGTACTTCGGGGTCTCGCGTAATTTCAGCGTCTGTCAGGGCGTTATACTCTGACGGAACATCGAAAATGATTCGGGGAAGTGATTACGGCATAACATGGACTACAGCAAGCAGGGATTTGGGCACTCTCGGAATGACATTCGCAAACGGAGTACTTACCGTGAGTCCTTCAACACCTGCCGGAGTCTACAGAATCCCCGTAACAGCAACGGTAATATTTGACGGTGTAGAAGGGACTGCCTCAAGCGTTGCAACCGTAACAGTGAGTGATATTGCGCCGGTTCTTTCAGCTGACGTTACAGTAATGACGGCAAGAAGAGGAAGCACTATAACACCCATAACGATAACGGCGACTCAGGGTACGAATATAAACTGGTCGACATCGGGAATACTCGTTGACGGTCTCTCATACAATGCTAGCGGAAACAGCGTAGTGATTAGCGGAACGGTTTCGGAGAACGCCGCAACAGGACAGTACGTTTACACTGTTACAGCCACAAACACAGCGGGCGAAGAGTCAGTATCAATCACAATAACGGTAAACAGTGCAACACCGATTACGCCTCAGACTGAAGAGACAACAGCGCAGGAAGTCAGCACGATGACCGATGAAGAGATAGCGGAGAGATTCGCGGGGAAAACGGACATCGCCATAACAGGAAACACTACCAACGAGGAATTTGCACAGACCCTTGAGAAAATCTCGTCAGTAACAACCGTAACGACTCTTGATCTCTCATCGGTTTCAGGATTAACAGAAGTCAGCCTAAATGAAAACAGCATGGTAGAGAATGTCATACTTACTGGCAACGAGTCAGTGCAGACCGTAGCAATCACAAACAACACGAACCTGAAAACGCTTGAGCTTACCGGGAGCAATGTAACGAGAGTCGACGCGACTAACTGCGAAAACCTTGAGGAAGTGAACGTAGAAGGATGCGACACGATAGAATATCTTGATGTCAGCGGCTCAAGCATAACTTCACTTAACGCGCGGGACTGCTCGAAACTTCAGACGCTCACTTTTGCCTCATGCAACGTTTCAAGCCTGAACAT
>JAFSLR010000066.1 GCA_017448375.1 Synergistaceae bacterium
ATGTCTCCTTTTGCACAAAAAAATTGTTACACAGAAATTAATCCACAAAATAATATTTTACAGCTAAAATATTATTGTGTCCTGCGCTTAATCAAACCGAGAAGAGCGAGCGCAAATATTCCTGCCCCAAATTTTTATGCTACGCTTCGGGGCTATCCATTGTTCCTTTTTTCTGCATTCTAACGGCTAAATCCTCAGAAAGATTCTTCATGTCATCATTCGTCCAGTCCTTTGAGGCACGTCCGCCCGTAATCCTCTGCATTGCCGCCTGAGCCGCCGCTGAGTCCTGCCCGAACAAGTCCATATATCCCCTGTAAAGCTTGTTGATTGTGTTGCGGATGTCCTGAGCATCGGGTGGAATTTCCGCGCCTGAGTCGAGCCATTTACGGAGAGTTTTCCCGGTATCCTGAGTTATCGTGAAGATTTGACGGTCAAAAAGCGATGTGCGGTCTTTTGAGACTGTAACGGAATGCTCCATGCTCAAGTCAAAAACTATCGTAAACTCATAATCCATTCCATCGCGCTGAACTGGAGCGAGTCCTACTTTGCGAATCTCAGTCCGGCCTCTTTCATTCTGGAGCTGTGCGTAATCCGTTTTGCTTCTCATTGTCGCTATTATGTGGCATTTTGACGCAAGCATTGTTTCAATGAGCCTGTTGTGCCACGGGGTAATCTTGTTCCACGCCGCGTAAGAATTTCCGCTCTTCATACTATTTGTGAGCTGGCTGTGCATATCGAGGAGTCCGCCTTCGCCTACCCAAGCATGAGATAGTGAGTCGATAATGAGAATGTCATAGCCTTCTTCTTCGGCCTCATGGATTGCCGCGAGATATTTCTGTATGCTGTAAGGTGCTGTGAGAGTCTGAACGTCATAGTCGCAAATGTCCGAATAGAGATCGCCGCTTCCGTTTTCGGTGTCAATCATGGCGATGCGTCCTCCGAGTCCCTGTGCTATTTGGAGCGCGCCGTAAGTTTTCCCTGAACCTGCCGGGCCTGTTATTGCGAGTCGTAATTTTGCTTTGCGCCTTTCTGCTTTCCTGAACATAGTTATTGCCTCCTGATAAAGTATGTGATTGATTAATATAATGCTAACATACTGAAATACTATCCAACTAAATTCGATAGGTTATTAATATTTACGAAAACTCTTTGCTGTACAAGGAGTATTTGATGGACAAACATTAGCACATACATCTTGGAAATGTAAATTCCTTCATCAGTAATCGCATGGAAAACAGCATATGATCATGTTATTTTGGGGGACAGTTCATTTGATGACTTCAGAACATCACACGAGATTCAGAACGTTGAATACCTCAACCTTAAACACTCTTTTTTACGCACGACAGGACAGTGAAAAAATAATATTTTTTTGTTGACAAATTCAATTCTACACACTACCATAAAACCGTTTTATTCAATCAAACTTATTCTCATAAATATTTTCTGCATAATAAGATTTTAAGGCTAAGAAGGGATGATTATTGTTATACATAGGAATTGATTTGGGAACTTCTGCCGTTAAGCTAATTCTAATGGACGAAAACGGCAAAATCCATAATACAGTTTCGTGTAAGTATCCTATCTTTTATCCTCATTCCGGCTGGTCAGAGCAGAATCCTGAAGACTGGTATAATCAAACCATTAAAGGAATCTCCGAACTCACAGCTGATGCAGATAAAACAAGGATAGCAGGAATAAGCTGCGGCGGACAAATGCACGGGCTTGTCATTCTTGACGAAAACGACAGAGTCATACGTCCTGCTATTTTGTGGAATGACGGAAGGACTGCGGCTGAAACAGATTACCTCAATAACGTAATCGGCAAGCAAAAACTCTCTCAATACACAGCAAACATAGCTTTCTCAGGATTCACAGCTCCCAAAATTTTATGGCTTAAGAATAATGAGCCCGAAAATTACAAGCGAATCCGCAAAATCATGCTCCCAAAAGATTACATAGCCTACAAATTATCCGGAGCTTTCTGCACTGATTATTCTGATGCTTCGGGAATGCTTCTGCTTGACGTTAAGAACCGCAGATGGTCAAAGGAAATGTGCAGTATTTGCGGTGTTGACGAATCACAGCTCCCGAAACTTTACGAGAGCTACGAGAAAGTCGGAAATATTTTGCCCGGACTCGCAAAACAATTAGGACTCTCGGACAATGTCATTATTGCGGCCGGAGCAGGAGACAACGCAGCCGCCGCCATAGGCACTGGGACAGTAGGCAACGGACGCTGTAATATCTCGCTTGGGACGAGCGGTACTATCTTCATATCGTCAGACTCTTTCCGTGTTGATGAAAATAACGCTCTTCATTCTTTCGCACATGCTGACGGTCATTATCACCTTATGGGCTGTATGCTGAGTGCTGCCGCGTGCAACAAATGGTGGCTTGAGGAAATTTTGCAGACAAATGATTACTCCGCTGAACAAAGCAGAATCAAAAATCTCGGCGAAAATCATGTATTCTTCCTTCCTTACTTAATGGGAGAGCGTTCCCCGTGGAATAACCCTTCAGCAAGAGGCACATTCACAGGACTCACTATGGACTCTTCACGGGCTGATATTACACAGGCAGTACTTGAGGGAGTCAGCTTTGCAGTCAGGGATATGTACGAGTTCGCAAAAAGAACGGGAGTCAGTCTCTCAAGCACAATGATATGCGGCGGAGGAGCTAAGAGCCCTTTGTGGCGGAAAATGATAACAAACATCCTCAACATGAGAGTCGATGTCCCGGTTTCTGAGGAAGGCCCTTCAATGGGTGCGGCTATGCTTGCTATGGTTGCTTGCGGAGAATACAAGACCGTTGACGAGGCAGCACAGGCTATCGTCAAAGTCGCAAAATCCGAAGAGCCTGACCCTGAGCTTGTGAAGAAGTATGAAGCCCGTTATCAGCAGTTCAAGACGATTTATCCCGCAATGAAGGAAGTTTTCGGGATAATTTCGGCTCAATGAGAATGAGGTGATAATTCATGAAGTTATACAGCGTTAAAGATGTTGAGTTCAGGCCATACGGAAGAGTTATAGATGGCTATGATTTCAGCGAATTGATTTCAGTCCTCAAAGACTCCACGCCATGTCCTGACAACGGGACTGTTTATGTAGCGTCCGACAAGAAGTTAGAAAGCCTTGACGCTGCAAAAATTCTCGAAGCAAATGTTTACGGACGTATGCCAATAGAAATCGGCTACTGCAACGGGCATAACACAAAGTTAAACGCTCTGGAATATCACAGGGATTCTGAAGTGAATATTGCCGCTGATGATGTCATTCTCCTTCTCGTAAAAAAGGAAGAAATCAACGATGATTATTCCCTCGACACGTCAAAGGTTAAAGCGTTCTTAGTTCCTGCGGGGACGGCCGTAGAAGTCTACGCAACTTCACTTCACTACGCGCCCTGTCATGTCAAGAATGAAGGTTTCAGAGTCGCTGTCGTACTCCCAAGAGGAACGAACGAGTCATTAAGCACTAAGACAGAGATTTTGACTCCCGAAGACAAGCTGTTGACTCACGTAAACAAATGGCTCATTGCTCACCCTGAAGGCGGCTGTCCCGAAGGCTCATTCATTGGGCTTACGGGTAAAAACATAGATACAGCAACGGATATTGATTAATATTGAGGAGGGTTATTATCTATGAACAACGTACCGCAGATCAAAGTCGGAATTGTGGCAGTCAGCAGGGACTGTTTTCCGGCCTCGCTTGCAAACAACAGGCGAAAAGTTTTAGTTGAGGCATACAAGCACAAGTACAACGCAGATGACATTTACGAGTGCCCTGTATGTATCATTGAGAGCGAGATCGACATGGTTAAAGCTCTCGAAGATGTCAAGGCTAACGGCTGTAACGCTTTGTGCGTGTATCTGGGGAATTTCGGCCCTGAGATTTCAGAGACTCTTCTGGCAAAACATTTCGACGGCCCTAAAATGTTCGTCGCAGCTGCTGAAGGAGACGGAGATTTGTACGACGGTCGCGGCGATGCTTTCTGCGGAATGCTTAACGCCAGCTACAATCTTGCACTCCGCAACGTAAGAGCATACATCCCCGAATACCCCGTAGGTACTGCCGAAGAATGCGCCGACATGATTCACGACTTCCTGCCTGTCGCAAGAGTCGCTGTAGGATTGTCGCAGCTCAAAGTCATAAGTTTCGGCCCTCGTCCGCTGAACTTCTTGGCCTGCAACGCTCCCATTAAACAGCTCTATAATTTGGGCGTTGAGATTGAGGAAAATTCAGAGCTTGACCTTTTCGAGGCTTACCACAACCACGACGGCGACAAGAGAATCGACTCACTAGTTCAGGAAATGGCGAACGAACTCGGAGCAGGGAACACTAACGCAGGAATGCTCCCCAAGCTCGCGCAGTATGAGCTGACTCTTCTTGACTGGATAGAGGCTCACAAAGGCTACAGGAAGTTTACCTGCATTGCGGGAAAATGCTGGCCGGCCTTCCAGACTCAGTTTCACTTTGTCCCCTGCTACGTAAACAGCAGACTCACAGGAAGAGGAATCCCCGTATCATGCGAAGTCGATATTTACGGCGCATTGTCCGAATACATCGGGACATGCATAAGCAATGACGTTGTTACACTTCTTGACATCAACAACACCGTACCGCGCGCAATGTATGATGAGTTCATCAAGGGCAAATACAGCTACAAGCATACTGACACATTCATGGGCTTCCACTGCGGGAACACATGCTCAAGGAAAGTATGCAATCCTCATCTTGACTTCCAGAGGATAATGGCTCGTAATCTTCCCAGAGAATTTACTGACGGCACTATCGAAGGCGACTTGCAGCCCGGTGAAATTACGTTCTACAGGCTTCAGTCAACAGCAGATACGATACTCCGCGCATACATGGCCGAAGGCGAGATACTTCCGGTAGCAACAAAGAGTTTCGGCGGAATAGGAGTTTTCGCGATTCCTGAGATGGGGCGTTTCTACCGTCATGTTCTCATCGAGAAGAATTACCCCCATCACGGTGCTGTTATGTTCGGACATTACGGTAAGGCACTCTTCAACGCTCTGAAATATATCGGTGTAAGCACTTCAGAGATCGGTTATAATCAGCCTGAAGGCGTGCGTTATCCGTCAGAAAATCCGTTCTGCTAAATTTTCGGCTCGAATGAATCGAAATGATTCTGTTCAGTGAACTACTCCCCCTTACGGTTATGGGAGCTTCCTAATTCTGCGAGGCTGCAACATAAATCTTGCGGTTCATGTTGTCTTATGTCCTCTCCAAAGGCGTTAATTCCCTATGCCCCATAGGTACTCGATTATTTTTTACTGCTATGTTGTCGGAATTTCTATAATTCCCTTTATTCAACAATGAAATTATAGCACACTTAGAATTGGGAGCTTTCTTGCGCGATAAGGTAAATTTAATCGGTAATGATGCCGTTACGTACTACATTTCGTTCGACAATTACACCGTAGGAGTTTTGCAGGGTAAGTTCATCGAAGCCGCTCTCGACCTCAAGAACGCAAACGGAAAAGTCTTCAACATCGAGTTCACAGCCGGAGACCCTGCCGACAACAACGCAGGATACTTCTTCAGAGGCGGATATGACACACTGAAGCCCTATCTTGAGTCAGGCGTTCTCAAAGTCATTTCGGGGCAGACGGAGTTTCAGCAGGTCGCAACAGCTCAGTGGAATACCGATACAGCTTTGGCGCGCGCACAGAACATTCTCGGCTCATACTATGCTGACGGGACAATCCTTCATGCGTGGCTCTGCAACAACGACTC
>JAFSLR010000067.1 GCA_017448375.1 Synergistaceae bacterium
CAGGTCGGAATATCCCAGATTAGCGGAGGTTCACGGACTTCTGTCGGAGGCTACACTGAGGAAGAAAGACCACATGACACAGAACAGTTTGATGTTTCGGATCAGAGGACGCTTGATGAGGTCGTTCGATGGCTCATGGAACAGAATCACATTCCGTCTTTCTGCACCGCGTGTTACAGGGCCGGGAGAACTGGAGACAGATTCATGTCGCTGTGTAAGTCAGGGCAGATACTCAACTGCTGCCACCCCAATGCGCTAATGACACTCACAGAATACCTTGAGGATTACGCCTCGCCTGAGACGAAACGAATCGGGTATGAGATGATTGCACGTGAGCTTGAGAGGATACCCCGCGAAAACGTCCGGGAAATCGCAAGACAGAATATCGAGGCCATGAGAAATGGTAACGCAAGGGACTTCAGGTTCTAGCCTCAACGAAACTCCTTCCGGCGAACGTACTCACATAGCCTTCTTCGGACTCAGGAATGCGGGAAAATCATCGCTCGTCAACGCCGTAACAGGTCAGAATCTCGCAATCGTCTCTGATGTCAAAGGCACTACAACTGACCCCGTCCGTAAGGCTATGGAGCTTTTGCCGCTTGGGCCTGTTGTGATAATTGATACGCCGGGACTCGATGATGAGGGCGAATTGGGCGGATTGAGAGTCAAACGCGCCTTGAATGTTCTTGCGAATTGTGATGTCGCTGTTCTGGTTCACGATTCAACACAGGATTTTACACCCGCTGAGTCGGAGCTGCTGAAGACTTTTGACGAACGCAAGTTGCCGTACATAGTCGCAAACAACAAAGCCGATATTCTCGCTCAAAGGAAGGAAGGAGTCTTCTACGTAAGCGCGCTAACAGGCGAAAACGTTTCAGCCCTAAAGGAACGTATTGCACTCCTCGCAAAGAAAGACGCTCCCGAAAAACATCTCGTTGCGGATTTGCTCACGCCGGGCGATGTCGTGATACTCGTTGTCCCTGTCGACAAGGCCGCACCCAAAGGACGACTCATTCTCCCTCAGCAGCAGACTATACGCGATATTCTTGACGCTAAATGTTCGTGCCTCGTTTGCCAGGACTCAGAGCTTCCAGCGATGTTACAGGCCATGAATACACCGCCGCGATTAGTGGTTACGGACTCGCAGGTTTTCGGGAGGGTTGACGCTGTTACGCCGAAGGATATTCCGCTAACGTCATTCTCGATACTCTTTGCGCGCTATAAGGGCGATTTGCGGACTCTCGTCAAGGGCGCGGAAAAACTTTCAGCCCTCAATGACGGCGACAAGGTATTAATATCGGAAGGCTGTACTCATCACAGGCAGTGCGGGGACATCGGGACGGAGAAAATGCCCGCATGGATACGGAAATTCAGCGGGGCTAATCCTGAGTTCGCGTTCACTTCCGGCGGTGAGTTCCCCGACTCTGAGACGCTGAAAGAGTTTGCGCTTGTCGTACATTGCGGGGGCTGTATGCTCAATGAGCAGGAAATGAAATCGAGAATGGCACGGGCTAACATGGCCGGAGTCCCTATCGTGAATTATGGGGTCGCTATTGCCGAAATGCACGGGATATTGAAACGTAGCATTGAGCCTTTCAAACTGTCATAAAAAAATCCCCCTGCCGTTCAAATGGAAGGGGGATACCGTTTTCAACTTACACGAATTTGCACTAAATTACCTTCAACAATTCTTTGGCATACCAGTTGAGACCCTTGTGAGCAAGAGTTTTATTTTTCCTGCTCGCCTCATAGAAAATTGGAGCTGTTTTAGCCGCGATTACAGCTGCCTTCTCATAGCTGACTCTGCCGTAAGAAAACATAACTAGTGCTTTAATCATTTCAGTTTCAATGGTACGCATTTTCTTTCCGCTGACTGCTTCGATTGTCTCCATTTGTACCGACCTCTTTTCTATGCCTCCTGTGAACCTCTAAATATAAATATATTCGAAAATTCGAGCATTTCACAGATTGCTTGACTGCCAATATAAAGCTGCTTCATGCTGTTAGACTTCATCAATTTTTCTATTGCTTGTTCATATGTCAATTCATTATTCGAGAAATCAATCATAACTTGGTCGGGTATGCTATCACTCATAACTCCCCAAATAATGTCGATGCAGTGCACGTTTCTGCTGTTTGGACTCTCTAAACTGTTTCGACGATTATCAAACACAAATTTTGCAAACTCTTCATTATGCTTAGCAAAATTTTTGTACGTATAACTCAGGCCATTAAATACTGTGAGTTCATCTTTACTTGTTTCACTGGGGCTGCCGAATAATAAAGTGTACGGATTAAACTTAAACTCAATTACCGCCCATTCAGTTCTTTTTGTGAGTTCACCATCAGCACCGATAACAGGAACACGCGACATATAAGAATCTGCCAGTTTTTTTGTTTCCGTTAAATAAAAACCTGCTCCAAAGTCAAGGCTGTTACCGTGATTGAAATCTGCAAGTACTCCAAGTTTCTTAATGCTTTCTGCACCTTCCAAAGACGTGCCGTGATACCAAAAATCCCGGTTCAGATGGTTTAATTCTTTTATCGGAATGCCTGTTTTTGCATTAATG
The DNA here is from genome assembly GCA_017448375.1 of Synergistaceae bacterium. GTDB lineage: Bacteria > Synergistota > Synergistia > Synergistales > Aminobacteriaceae > JAFUXM01. The sequence goes on from JAFSLR010000067.1 coordinate 2,571, forward strand.
TCTGATGTTTTCATATAAATAAACCTCCTTAATTAATAAAAAATTATAGCAGAAAAATTAAAATGAATTATGTTTGAATGCGGCTTTTATTGATACAAACTTGCAACAAAGATTTTTTGCGCTATAATCCGATTAATTTCATGACGTTAAAAGCGTGAAAGGAGTTGGGAAATACCCCGCTCCTTTTTTGTTATCAGACTGGAAAAGAGAAGATTTATGGATAAAAAGTTTTTACACAGCATTGAAAATATCGTTACATCTCTGGGTTATGAATGCGTGAACATATCACTGCGTTCTGAGTTCGGACGGGGATTAAAGCTCCAGATACTTATCGACACTCTAGGCGGAATTAACGCCGGAGACTGCGAATTGGTTTCCGGCCACGTCAGCAAATATCTTGACACTTCCCCCGAAATTCCCGAACTCCAGAAAGGAAGATATTATCTCGAAGTCAGTTCGCCGGGGATTGAGAGACCCCTTTACAGGCTCGAAGACTATACGCGCTTTCAGGGAAAAGAAGCCCGATTGAGACTCTCATCTCCCATTGAAGGCAGAAAGACTTTCACAGGGATTATTCAGCAAACGTTAAATGATAACGTTTCAATTCTCTGTGAGGACGGCGAAAAATTAATACCGTTCTCATCAATAAAAGGAGGAAATTTAGTTTACAGGTTCGGAAATGATTACTCAAAGAAAAGCAGAAAGGAGAAAAAATAATGCGTCTCGGAAGTGAATTTGTTAAAGCCCTCGATACTCTCGCTGAAGAACGCGGGCTCGATGTTAACGTTATCATCTCTACTCTTGAGGCAGCGTTATTATCAGCCTATAACAGAAAATATCACCCGTTCACTACCCAAGTTTCGGGCGAAAAGAATACCGAAATCAAAATCAGCCACAGCACCAGAGAAATCACAGTGAGCGAGTTCCGTAAAGTTGTCGATGAGCTCAAAGACCCCGAAAAAGAAATTACCCTCAATGACGCTCTCGAAATCGACAATAATGCTGAAATAGGCTCAACTATACGGATTGAACGCAACCCTTCAGACTTCGGGAGAATCGCTGCCCAAACCGCACGTCAGGTTATCTCCCAGCGTCTAAGGGATGAAGAACGCAAAATCGTTTACAGCGCGTTTGCGGACAAAGTCGGCGATA
>JAFSLR010000003.1 GCA_017448375.1 Synergistaceae bacterium
CAGATTTCCGGCACGTGCTTGATTAAATTGCTGTCAAAGCGTTCATAGCCGAGAGCCTCTGCAATGTCCTTAGCCACACACCATATTACGCCGTCTTCCTCAAGCGTGCGGAGCTGTACTCCCTCGAACGTGAAAACATTGAGCGCATTCGTCATAGTTTTTTCCCTCCTTCTTGAATAGAACCGGCAGAGTCAAATCAGTCAGGCTTCTTACTTCAATGGGGTTGCCGTAGTCATCGAAGAGAGTCGCTGTCATTGTTACAAAGCTGATTGTCATATTGGAGGTGTACTTGTAGAACGTACGCTCAACCAGCGGCATTTCACCTTCACCCCAGCGGGGCATTTTTCCGTTGTTGAGGTGGAGAAGCTGAATCTGTCTCTCTGTCTCCGTATCGTGTTCAATCCAGTTTGCGAGGCACTCGTAGCAAACGTAGGTGTCTTCGGCCTCATGAATCGTGTCATATGCACCGCAGAACGGGCATATCTTCTTCCATTCGGGAGCGTCCTCGCTTACAAGCGGGTAATGTACCAAAATATCGTGAGCCGTAAAATCCTGCATAACAAAAAAGCCTCCTTAGCTTTCTTAATGCGTAGGGGAAGCCTTAACCGTGCTATAATAAGCACTGAGGTGAACCCTCGCGCCCGATTAGCTGAGTATCTTCCAAATAAGCAGCTATTCGGGTTTTTCTTCTGTCTTTCCACGTGCTATATATTCCTTAATCGCGCGTATCAAAACAGTTGTCAATTTTTCTCCGCGTAACGCACACTCGACTCGGAACTGTCTAGCAAGCGAATCTTCTATGCGAAATGCTATTTGCGAATCTTTTTTTCCTTCCATAATCACCCCTCATTTGCTTTAGAATGTCTAGTATTCTATACAATGAGCATAATTTTGTCAACGAGGGGTAAAACAGATTCACGTAATGTCTTATTCTCGCTTATGATATTTCATATGTGATTTTCTCCCTTCATATATGCTTGACATTATATATACTTATGCTATAATTTTTATATGTTGATGTTAAAGGAGGTGATGAAAATGTCCAAGAAGGACAAACAGTTTCAAAAATTGCTTCACCAGAAAACGCTTTCGAGCGATGAAGCAATCCGGCTCTTGGAAATAGACGGCTGGTATGAAGATCCGAATAACCCGCAGAATGGAAGCCATAAACAATTTGTCCATCCATTCAAGAAAGGCAAGGTTACAGTTCCTGCCAATCGAAAATTTCTCGTCAAAGATACTAAAGATGACATATTAATGCAAGCGGGCTTAATGGGGGATTAGCCCTCCCCTGAAAATATATCACTAGGAGGTATGCTCTAATGAAAAAAAGCTACACATTTCCCGCTATTTTCAGCTACGCGCCGGACGGGATAAGCATTAAATTCCCCGACCTGCCGGGTTGCCTTTCCTGCGCTGATGATACTGATGAAGCTGTATCTATGGCTGCTGATGCACTCGGTATGCGCCTGTACTCCGATGAATGCGATGATTCACCTATTCCAGAGCCTTCGGACATTCTCACGCTCAAAGGTAACCTTGAACCTAACCAGATTGCAGTACCTATACGAGTATATATGCCGCTCATAAGGGACATTTACGGCAGACAGAAATCCGCCAACAAAATGTGCACTCTTCCCGAATGGTTGCTTAACGCGGGCAAGGAAGCTGGTATTAATTTCTCTCAGACCCTTCAAGATGCGTTAATGGAAAAACTCGGAACAAAGCAAGTAATCTCACGCAGAAGACGCTAATTTCCAACTGCCCCCGTATAAATCTGCGGGGGTATTTCTTTTTGCTACCTCTTCCACGCAGGGAGACTCGATATTACGGGTATGTCTATGTCGGGGATATTAAGCTCAATTCCGCCGGAAAATATCACCGTGTGTACATATTTCGGGTTAGCGTCAATGAGAAAATCTGTCAGTTTTTCACCGCCTAAATTCGGGTACATTCTCAGGGCTATAAGGTCAAAAGTATCACCCTGCTTTGTCGTATATTTCCTCAAGCAAAACTCACCCTTTGCATTTTCTCTTGAAACTCTATGAATAAATCCTCGAATGTTTCCTCAAGAATCCTCCTGAATTTTGACGCGCTCTCAGAGTCTCCGCCGTTCACCGTAATATTCACGTTCGGCGCGAACATTTGAGAAATGCTGTTACTTCCTGATGACGAACGCCCGAATGAAAATCCCATTTCCTCGCCTGCTGCCATCCACAAAGGAAGCCCACGTGATTTGTCCTCAAGGGGTATCACTGCCTCGCGTCCGGCTTCTGCTACGAGTCCTAAGTGAGGCTGTGAGAATATTCCGCCCGTTGCATGTGGCTGTATGCTCATGGCGTTAATGATTTCGGGCATCATTTCAGACACTGTTGTGTAGGACTGTGTCATATTCTGAATCCTGTTCAGCTCGGAATAACTGTTTGCCGTTTCGCTATTCATTGTCAAAGTTTCGGGCTGTAATTTCAGTGCGTTCACTATTTCGGGAATCACATTATAGTTTTGAGTACCCGCTGTGAAGTCTCCTGCATTCATAATCGCTGTGCTATTTGAGATTAACCCAAGTTCGCGCCCTGCCTCTAACCATAATTCAGTTCCTCTTGACTGTCTTTCAAGCGGGATTATTGCCTCTCTTCCCGCCTCGCCGATTAACGCAACTTCAGGCCGTGTGATTATTCCGCCCTTTGCGCGTGCTATTGACGGGGGAGCGTACATGCTGTTCATAGCTTGTACATGGTATTCTGCGGTGCCTGGCTTCTGCTGGGTGCCTCCCATTGATACCGCAGATGTTGCCTGTTTGAACTCAGGACTGCTTAAAGTTTTTCCGACCTCTCCGCACCAGCCTATAACTTTTTTCACAAGCTCGCAGATTCTCTCCCAGTTCGCCACTATCAGCAAGGTAACCGTAAGCAAAGCCATAAAAGGGTGAGCCGCGACTATTCCCCATAACCCGCTGAATTTCCCACCTGCCACAGTAGCCGCAGAGCCTACAGTTTCTGTAACTCTCTGGAGTTCACGTGCTGCCCTCACTGATTCGATCCATGCTCCGGG
>JAFSLR010000068.1 GCA_017448375.1 Synergistaceae bacterium
CTTTCCTCCTGACGCTGATTACTTCGGGGAACTCCCGTACCTGTCTCAGGGTTGGGAGTGTATTCAACGTAGGAGTTTGTGCGCTTGTCGAAATCTAAATCTATCCTCACTCGTACTACTGCTGTTCCCGGGCCGTAAACTTGCTCCAGCATTACACGGACTTTGTTCTCAAGTTCGCGCTCATGCTGGCGTTCGAGTTCACGCTGTACTGAGGTAACCGAGTTCGTACCGTCAGGGTTGTACATTATCATGCTGTCCGAAACCATATCCGACAATATTCGCCCGTTCGTGTCAACCACCGTTACAGCGTCAGGCTCTAATCCGTCAACAGAATGTGCAACCAAATGTATTATCGCCTTCACCTGAGTCGGGCCGATTGTTGCGCCGGGTCTCAATCTCAATAACACCGATGCTGTTGAAGGTTTCTGCTGTTCGAGGAATAATCTTTGTTCGGGAATTACTACACTTACGCGGGCATTCTCTACCTGCTGCATTTGGGAAATCGTCCGGGCCAACTCCCCTTCAATCGCCCTCATGTATGCTATTCTCTGCTGAAACTCACTCATTCCCATTGCTGAATTGTCGAATATCTCAAACCCTGTCGTACCGCCTTTAGGAAGTCCCATTTGCGCTAGGGCTAATCTCGTCTCATATATCGCTCCGCCGGGCATAAGTATTGCGTTAGCGTTGGCATCAAGCCGGTAAGGGATATTATTCTCCTTCAGGTAATCCACGATTGCAGCCTGGTCGTTTACCTCTAATCCGGCGTATAAAGGCTCATAGCTCGTTCTCCCTGTCATGAAGATTAACGCCCCAAGTCCGCCCAATACAAGAAATATCGCAACGAAAATTGAAACCTTCTGCCAGAGCTTAAGCCCGGCCCAGAATGTCAGAAATGAGGCCAACCAGCGTCTTAAACTGTCCATTTTAGCCCGTTATTCTTGAGAGTGCCTGATATGCGTCAAGAAATTTGTTACGTATCTCCATAACCAGACGCAATGCCGTATCCGCCCTCGATGACGCTAATACTACCTCAGATATGTCTTCAGCATCACCTATCGCTAGATTTCGTACTTTCGTCTCGGCTTCAAGCTGAAGGGAATTTACTCGCTTGATTGAGTCTGACAGCATATCTTCAAATGATACTTGCGGAGTTTCTTTACTAGTACGGCTGTCTGAATATGTACTGTAAACACTTCTTGCGGCTCTGTGTGTTCCGTTTTGCCCGTATACCTGTGAAAAATCTATTAACAGACGCTCCATTTATTTATTAAGCCCCCTGGCATTTATTTTTCTCGCTCCGTCGATATGCTTTTTTGTGATTGTAATTATGCGGGGCTAGCTAAAAAGTCAAAATCCGTTTGAAGTCTTCCTGACTTTACAGACGGCTGTAAATCTTTTTGCCCCTTATTTAACGCTCTAATTTTACACCCATTAAGGCATTTATTTTTTACCGGCTGAAAATTGACACGGAAAATTTTTTCACGCCTTTCCAATTTCATATCGGCGCAAAATATTTTGTATTATACATTATAATAATTGCAATTCACTTAGGCACAATGACGTTTCAAAATGATGTGTCAAAAATTTTGAAAGGAGAGATTTTTCACATGAAACAATTTGCATTCCTTCTGGCTTTCCTCGCGGTGATAATTTCAGCAAGCCCGTCAGTCTCGATGGAAGTCCCCGAAAATTATTCAAGCAGAATTTCAGCTGTCGATTTATATCCATCGGGTGCAAAATTTACGTTTGTTGTTGAGCCTCAAAGCATGGACAAAGACGGAAACTTTACCGCCGTAATCCCCGGAGCTTTCAAGGCCGAAACAATAAGGGCAGTAAATCCCCAGAACGTTTACGGAGATATTTACACCGCAAGTTATCCCCGAACGAAATGGATACCGCCCCAGTTGGAACAGCTCAGGGTTCAGGCAAAGGAACAGTCAAGAATTGTATCTGACCTCAACGCCAAGAAATTAGCCCTCGAACAAACGCTCAACCTTCTTAAAACTTCAAATCCCGAAAAATCAAATCCCGATGACCTTCTCAAATTCATAAAAGAAGCGCAGAATGTAAAACTTGAAACAGAAAATGAGCTTTCAAGCCTCAAAGTTGTACTCTCTGATGAGCAGGAAAAACTCAGAATGTTAAACAACGAACTCAACGCTAAAACTCCTAGAGGCTCGGAGAATTTCATCACTGTAACAGGAAGGGCAAAAGGTACTGTATATCTTGAGGCCTTCACTGACTCGGCATATTGGAGCCCCAGATACACTCTGAATCTTGACACATCAAGCGGAAAAATTGCGGTCAAAATGTTCGTCAGGGCAACTCAGAGAACGGGACTCGATTACAGCGGCTCAATGACCCTCCACACTAAAGCACCAGGCGAAACCGTAACAGCCCCCGAAATATCACCCCTAAGAGTAGGCATTAAACCGAAAGAAGAAGTCGTCGCTACAATGTCAGGTGTGAGGCTTTCACGCACAAACAAGCAGTTCGAGTCCGCAAGAATGGCAATGAGAGAAGCCGCTTACATGGCCGATGAGGACGGAGCAGCCCTAGAAGAACCCGAAGAAGCTCCAAGAGCACCCGCAGTACGCGAGACATTAGCGGACAGGACTCTCGACATTAACGGGGCACTCACAGGAGACGGAACAGAACGCGACTTTGAGGTGATAATGAGTGATTTGTTCCTCGAAAGCAAAGTAGAAATCACTCTCATTCCCGAACAGAGAAATGACGCTTGGATCATCGCAATCATTGACGAAGGAAATCAACATCTTATTCCCGGAAATGCTGAGCTTAGAGTCGATAACCATTCTTCAGGGAAAATTTATCTTGAAGAGTTCGGAAAAGGTCAGAGGCAAATTCCCTTCGGATATGCTAACCAGATTACCGCAAAGAAAGAAGCTCTTGTCGAGAAAACAGGCGTTTCATGGTTCAGCGGAGTCTTCACGAGCGGTTACAGACTCGAAATCACAAACGGCACAAAAGATGAACACGTAATAACAGTAAGAGACCGTCTCCCAATTCCAACAGACGAAAAAATTAAGCTCGAAGTCAAACGTATTGAGCCGAAAGAGAAATTACGCGACAGGGAAAACAGACTCACTTGGGAAGTAACCGTCCCGGCCGGCGCAACTGTCCCGATAATCGTTGACTACACATTGAGCTATCCTTCCGGCGAGGAGCTGCAATACAGATAATGGGTCAGAATAACTTTCTCAAATGGATAACCGTTCCGCCCGTTGTAGCCATATTCACAATAATGCTTGCAAGGGCAATGGGTGTCGGAAATATCGTAGGCGAGGTTGATATTGCGATTTGGGGTCTTGTGTGGCTCCTGTTTATCGTAATGAGCGTGCTTTACGGGCTATTCATAGTGAACGGCTTCAATGTCGGCCTAATATCACTTCAGGCCCTAGCTCAGGGCGTACTCCTCTGCCCTATGTCGATAACTTACGGTGCGCGAATGTTCCAGTGGCTAGGTGTGATTATCGCCGTATGCGGAGCTTCTGCGCTTGTAGTAGCGTACAATCAGGAGGAAGCCGAACGCCGCAAAATTATTCCCGTTGACCCCGAAAATGACGTGAAGAGAATCCCCGCCAATTTCGCAATCACTGATGACACAGGCGCAATACTCAACCTTACAGATGATATGCTTGAAGTTCTCGGAATAAACCGTCTTGCCTCAGTCGGGAAAAATATCTCCGAATGGTTCAGCCCCGTATCAACAACTGCTGAGATAAACGGTAAAATCTGGGACATTGAACGCAAAAGCATTGATGACGGAAAAAGATTTTACTTCGAGTTAAAGCCCAAAGGTTTACCGACATCAAACGGCGATAACCAGAACGAATCCTCCGGGCCCGCTGAGTTCATAGACAGTGATACACAGCTTCACACGTATAATTACGGTATGGCAAGAATATCAGATGAGCTTTACAGGGCCGGAAGATATAATCACCCTGTAAGCGCGTTCATGATACGGATAGTATTCCCGCAATTACTTCCCGATGATGACATGGAGAAATACGTGCGTCCCTTCAGGGCTTACTGCGCAAGAGTAATGAAGGACACTAGGCAGACTGACACAGTGATACAGGCCGGAGAGTTCCAGATAATAGCGGTGCTCTCAGAATGCCCGTATCAAATGGTTGAAAGCATAATCGAACGCCTGACTTCAATCGTGAATGCATTATGCCCTACGTTTGAGGAATTTCTTCACGTTACAGTCCTGAATGTCTACGAGACTTACGAAGGGGGAACTAACCTTCCTACAGCGCAGGAACTCGTCGACAAACTCACCCAGCAAATGACGCGGAAATACTCCGCCACAGCCTTATCACAATGAAAAGAAGCCTTCTTAACAAATTAATACTCGGAGCGTGTGCAGGGCCGTTTATTTTCGGGATATTAATATTCGTCCTGATATTTGTTGCGGGTGATTTGCTCTTTCAGGCTGCAAGGCTAATCATCGAACAGGGCGTTGCATTCAGCGTAGTGTTACGGCTGTTCTTCTACCGTTTGCCTGAAGTCGTGGTCATGACTATACCTATGTCATCATTGCTTTCGACACTTCTGGGAATGTCCACGCTTAACGGGGGAAGCGAGCTTATAGCGTTGAAATCGCTGGGGATACCATTCACGCGAATATTACGGCCTATATTCTTTGCGTCGGTGATGATTTCTATTATAGGTTTCGGGCTTAACGAGACTGTTGTACCTTTCGGGGCGATTGCGGCTGACAAGCTGATGAAGTTTGAGATAATGAAGAACCAAGCCTCAGTCGTTCAAGAAAAAGTATTTCTTCGAGATGAGGAAAACGGGAAGTTAAAGCGCGTACTCTACATTGACGAACTCAACCCCGAAAAAGGAATATTAAGCGGAATAATGATGCATGAATTTGGTGAAGACGGTGCATTGTCACACACTCTCAACGCTAGGCGCGGAATGTGGATAGACTCTCAATGGTGGATTGAAGACGGGAGAATGTATGATGTTGACGGTGAAGGTGAAATACATCTCCTGCTGAGATTTGAGCGTCAGAGGCTTGCATTGAGATTATCGCCCGAACAGTTACAGCGTTCAACGAGACGGCCCGGCGATATGAGCGCGCATGAACTTTGGAGCTACATAAGGCAGGGTGAAGGTGTAGACAGCCAGTTGGCGCAGTTATGGGTAATGTTCCACCTTAAGACGGCAGTCCCATGGGCGTGCGTGATAATGGCGGTATTAGGAGCGTCATTCGGTGCGTTAAAGCGGGGGCGTTCAGGTGGCGGTGTAGGTTTCGGAATAAGCGTAGTGATAGTGTTCGCGTATTATGTCGTGATGTCATTGTGCCGTGCGTTTGGTGAAGCCGGAGCAATTCCGCCTGTTGTAGCGGGCTGGGCACCTAATGCGGTATTTCTTGTGGCTGCGCTGTACTTTGCGCGGAGAGTTGACCGAATATGAGCGTTTCACTTGCTGCCGGAAAAGGTATACTGCCCGTTGAGATAGCCCGAAAAATCAGGCCGGAATTGATACTGACATTAGGCGGAGAGGCTGACGAGCTGAGGAAGTACACAGGAAAACTCGTCATCATGAAATACCCCAGCTTAGGGCGTGCGATACGTGAGATGAAAGCGGTTAATGCGGATAAAGTCATAATGGCCGGAGCAGTTCCGAAAAACCTGATGTACTGTTTACCGCTGATATTCGACAGAATGAGCCGTCAAGTTCTGAGGAAATCACTTCATGATGATCATTCATTGCTTGGGGAAATCGTGAAAGCCCTTGAGGAAGCCGGAATATCAGTGATACCATACTGGCAAATACTCCCTGAGTTTATAGCGTCAACGGGGAAGTTGTCCCATCGTAAGCCAACACCGAAAGAGTTTTCCGACATTGAATACGCCCGTGAAATTCTGAGGGTGATATTGCCGTGTTCGTTCGGTCAAGGGGTATGCGTCGCTGAGGGTTCAGTGGTAGCGGTTGAGGCGATGGAAGGTACTGACAGAATGATACAGCGTGCGGGCGAAATTTCGGGTCGCGGTGTAATCGTGAAGATGATGAAAACGGGACAGGATATGCGCTATGATTTGCCGACGGTGGGAGCGATGACGCTTGAGAACATGCACAAGGCCGGATTGACGTGCTTAGCTGTAGAGGCTGGAAAGACATTGATACTTGAGCCGGAAAAATTCTTTGCGCTAGCAGATGAATATAACATTGCGGTTTGGGGGATTGAGGGTTGAATATCTTTGTGTCATGCGGGGAAGTGAGCGGAGATATTTACGCCGGAGGATTTATCCGTGAGATA
>JAFSLR010000069.1 GCA_017448375.1 Synergistaceae bacterium
ACCCGCTGAAAGACATTCCTCAATCTCATGCGTAAACATTCCCTTAACACCGTTCGGGTCGGACGTGAACGCATTCATATTCTTATCGCCCAACGTCCTTATTGGGATTATCTCGGTCTCTATCGGGATTTTTGACGCTATCATTTCCGCCTGAGTTATCGCTAACGGGCTTGGACGTGTCCCTATTCTTACACGCAATTTTTCATCTCCTGTTATACTTTTTACATCAATTTTAACTGGAAGTGATTTTTTTGCCATGCCTGATGATTTAGACCCTACTACTGCACGTTTAGTTTCAGAATTAGCCGCTATGATTCTGCCCAGCCTCACTAAGTCGCTTTCGTCCGCAATCCCTGCTAACGACTTCTCCGGCGCAATCGAACTCACTAACAGAACAACTCAGGATTTGCGCTCTGAAACCGTTAAAGCTCTCCGCAATTTATCCGACGACTCACGAGCCGGACGCAGCATAATCATGCAGTCAATAGGGAATTTGCTTGAAGAAATTTCGTCCCTCAGAAAATCCGTTGAACGTTTGCCCGATTTGTTACAGTCAAGCATTCAGCCCGTTTTACAGGCAAATGTTAAGCCGGAAGTTACGTTTGATAATGAGCCTGTTATCGCTGAGATTGACGGGGTATCAGAACGTATTGACACATTAACTCAGGGGATTAAAGCGTTCTTTGAGACTTACGCAGAAAATCACGAAAATACTGTCATTCCCGAAACTTTAAGGCCGTCTGTTGACAGTGAAGCGTTGACAGGGATTGAAGGTTTAATCAGGGCTGAAGGGAAATCACATAGCACCGGGCTTGCTGAATTGTCGCGGGAAATCTCTGCGCTTGTTGAGGAGAATAATACCGCTTTACTTCATGAAGTACGCGAAATTATATCGGAAGCTGAAAATGACAGTGGCAATGAACATGAAACATCTTCACATTCACCATCACACACAAAGATGTTGAAACTTACGGTGTTATTGTCGGCCTCAAGTATCATTCTCCTTATCATCAATATTATTATCTTTTTGCTGAAATAAAAAAATCCCCCCTAGCCTTAAACCAGAGGGGATAATTTTTCGTCCTTAACGTATCGTTACATCAGGCTGTGCATTCCCAGTGAAACGTATCGTCGGGTCATACATTCCTGTTGCGCTTATCTGCGGCACCTTGAACGTTCCGCGTGTTACCGCCCTCATCGTGAAGCCGTAAGACCTCTCGCCGTCAAGCCTCCCGAAGAACAGTACCAGCCTGTCATCACGTATATCGCTCACAACTCCCGTATACGTCTCAGCGTCGTCTCTTCCGTCATCAAGTCGAGGGTTCTCAAGCTCAAATCCGGCCGGAAGAAGGTAGCTCAACGCAAGGTTATTCACCGTCATTGAGGGCTTCACCGTCAAAACCGCACGGATTATCTTCCCGTATTCAACTCCGCTGGTGAAATCTACTGCGTTCCCGGCCTCATCGAAATACGCGCATTCTACGTTGATGTTCCGGCGTTCGTGCTTCGGACGGGATTTAGGCGTTCCCGTTATGTGCCACGAATAATACGCTTGTCCGTCTCCTTCTGCCTCAATGAGGATTTTCGCGTCCGTAGGCAATTCCCCTATCCTCACTGATGACGCACCTTCCTTGCTGCTGAACGTCATTATTGCGTTGTCGCTGGTCTCAGTGTTTACCTTTGCTGTGATGTTGCTTTTCGCTCCGGCCGCCTCAATGTTATAACGTGAGAGTGCCGTTAATGCCCATGCGTTATCCTGAGTACTGTAGAGGTTCATTCCCGCCAATCTCACCGCAAGCTCTGTAACTTCAGGTGCTGACGGCTCAACATCAAGCCACATCGTAAGCAGTAACGCCGTATTACGTGCGTCCGATTCAAGCGTCATTCCTGAATACCCAGAACGCTTACCGATATTGAGATTGCGAAGTGCGTCCGCTTTACCGTCAACAACACTCTGAGCCCCCGCAAGATATATCTTCCCTGACTGATGAAGGAGATTTTCATTCTCACGCAAATATTCAATCCACCCTAAAGGCTTTTCACCCGACAACGCAAGAACGTATACCGCATAGGCTTTGGCGGTCATGTCGTCTTTATCCTCTCCGATGTAGGTGTAATCGGGGGTCGTTGCGAGGAAATCACGTATCCATTTCATTGCACCCGTCAAAATCTCTTCAGGGTAATTCACACCTGCATTCTTCGCGCTCAGAAGGAAGTGTGTTGCATATACGCTACCCCAGTTATACGTCTGGTTTGTTCCCGGCCACATCGCGAACGAGCCGTTATAGAGCTGCATTGACTGTATCCTCGAAACCGCGCCTTCAGCCCTTAAGCGTATATTTTCGTCGGTGAACGCTAACGGGTCAATCTCGGACACTGCATCGGGCAACGTCAAGAAAGGCCATGCGCACGAAATCACTTGTTCCAGACAGCCGTTTGGGTAATTCCGGAGGAACTCTACAGCTTTTGACATGTTTACCGCCGGAGTTCCTGCAAGCGTTAATTTCCCTGAAATCTTCCCGCTGTAATCCGAAAACGGTATGTCTATCTCAGTTCTTCCTTCAGCGAATGTCCCTGAACCCGCTACCGTTACTGCCGGCCATGCGGGGCGAACGGGCATTTCGATTTCTTGGGTATAGGATTTCTCCGTTCCGTTCTCTGTCCATGATGTTATCACGCTCAATGACGCTTTTTCCGCGCCTCCGAGTGATGTTGCTGTGGCTGTGAAACGTGTTTTGTCTCCGGCTGAAACCATCAAGTCAGCAAACGTATTATCGAGCATTAAGCCTTCAGGAACGAGGGATATTTTGACGTTCCTGTTCTCGTTGGAATTGTTGAACACTGTCAGGGGTATCATGAACTTGTCCCCGGGCGTTGAAAATCTCGGCAATCCGGCCTCTGTAACAATATCGCGTGCTATTGTGATGAGTTTATCAGCCTTACCGAAACTTCGCCCAGAAGCCGCCACTACAAAGAGCCTTGCGCGTGTTGATATTTCGGGCAAATCGAACTCCGTCTGAATTACTCCGTGTTCAT
>JAFSLR010000070.1 GCA_017448375.1 Synergistaceae bacterium
ACTCATTTCCCCCTTCTAAATGGTTTAAGGCTGTATCAATATTACCCTCTAGATAGTCCATTGTGGTCTGGAGGGCATTTGCGAGAGCTTGAAGATTCTTTTTCTGTGGATTGCTGAAACCATGCTCCCAGTTATTAACAGTATCAACACTCACGCCGATATACGAGGCTAAATCTTCCTGTGTCAGCAATAATTGTTCACGAAGCTTTGTTGCGATCACATAATATCATTATCTTATTTTAGTACCCATTCTTCTTTACGCCGTATTCAGCTTGTTCGCGGGTGTAGCCGTCAAATTTTACAAGCTGTTCTATAAGCCCCTTGCGCGAAAATGGCATAACACTCAGATAGTTTTTAGCACTCCTCGCGGCTTGTGCATTCCAATTCGCCCCGCAGTTTTCAACCGCATACTTTGCATCATCATGTGAATATCCATCAAAGGCTTCAAGTTGATTCATTAGCCCCGAATATGAGAATCCCATTACGCTAAGATACTGTTTTGCCGAAGCAAGTGCATTCCTCTCACCCATTGTTGCTCCGAATGCAGATACACTAAGGAGTATTACAGCGCAAAAACTCAATAAAATTTTTCTCATGTCTTACTGCTTCCCTTTCTAAAAGATAATTACGCCGGAACTACAACCCGCTCAATAGCGTTCTTGTTATTCTGCATGTCAAAAAACCTACGGAGCATCTCGAAGCCGTCAGGAGTTTCGGGCAGATTCACATACACATCATTATTCTTGATAATTAATCGCTTTTCTTCCGATGTTCCAGATATTAACGTTATAGGTTTACCCAGCGATGCGGGGTTATCGGTCTCGCCAAGCAAATACATACTTGTTGTGTCGAGGGCTTTTGCTAATTTTGCTAGTGATGTTCCGCGTGGCGTAAGTTCTTCGCGTTCCCACCTCGCAACTGTATTTTTGCCCATTCCTATCATGCATGCTAAATCCTCTTGAGATTTTCCGCTTTTTTCCCGCAAAGCCCTTATGCGTTCTCCTATCATTGCTTTCACCTCTTTTTGTATAAATAACTATACGTTTTAGACTACATTCATTCAAGCCCGAAAAGGGATAAAAATTACTCAGTATTCGTATATAACCGTATTATGTAAATAATCGTTTAGGTATGGAACACGTTTGTGGATAAAAAGGATAGAAGGTGAATAAATGAAAGGGATGGCAGAACTCAGGCGCAAGAAGGGGTTGACCCAAGCCGCATTAGCTGTACGGAAGCGGAATTAATGAACGGTTCTATCAAACAGGAACTTGACGTAAAAATCTTAATGAGGGTGAAATCTTTGATAGGATTAGCAGGTGTATAAGTGGCAGGAAACAGCTTTATATACAATGTTCAGGATGATAAACCGCAGATCGTGCTTGCAATCTCTTACTCAGATGACGAGACTAATACCCTGCTTAACAATGAATGGTTTTTACTTGATGTCTGTAATCATATGGGAAGGCCGCTTTTCGTTCTTGGGCTTCCATATACGTTCGATATAGACGCATACTGCCAAAAAGCCGTATCAGTGGAGATGTAAGAAATGGGCGCGGACAGAGCTGTAGTTCTAGCGAGCATACGTTCATTCAGGCAGGAAGTGCTTAATATTCTTGACAGGTTCGAGGATGAATTAGTCGCACTGGGCGCCTCTCACCCCGAAACCCCAGAAAGGATTCAGCCCCCCGACAATGACGACTGGATGACCGTTAAGCAGGTCTGCGAGGAGCTTAATATCTCCGACAGCACTTTTTACGGCTGGATTAATGCGGGACTTTTGCCGGAAGGGGTTGCATTCGGTCCGCGCTCAAAACGCTGGAAAATGTCTGACATTAGGGCATGGCAGAAGTCAAAAACTCATGACGCAGAGGAACGCCCAAAAACTATAACACGCAGAAGGGGCAGAGTTTCCCGCATCAGGAAGATTGGAGATTTAAGCCGTGTCTGAAAATTTGAAGGAGGAATTATCGTGAGAAATACGCGCATACGAAAAAGCCCCCTCACTTACGAGGGAGGCTCAAACGTTCACAAGCGGGGAATGATTAGAGTCACAACCGTCTGCGAACAGGGGTATTTTACCAGATATACAGCTGGTAAATCAAAGCCGGAGGTACAGCGATGAGCGGACATACTCCGGGAAAATGGGAGTATTTCAGGAACGGCAACGGAATATTCTCTGTCGCTGATGAAAGAGGCGTAATCATCGCGGACTTCTACACGAACGGTATCAAAGACCCAGAAGCAAACGCGAGACTCTCAGCTTACGCACCCGATATGTACGAGGCAATCGGATTACTGAAAGGGGCCTTGAAAGTTACGGGAGCTTTCTTGAGTGAAAAAGGATACGACTCTGCAAGTGCTATAGAAATTACAGATAGCGTTGACAGATTAATCGGACTGATTGACGGCAAGGAGGAGGATTAGCGGATGTTCAGACTTGAGAACTGCCCCGTTTGCGGGCGCGATGAAGCGGAACTCTGCTATGACGGCGAAGCGTCCGTAATGTGCGGGAAGTGTAAGACTGCTACACGGAAATACGCCACGATCCGTGAGGCTGTATTAGCGTGGAACGGCTGGTCGGAATACTCCGGAATGTTCGCCGAATCTCAGTCAGTCGTCAACAGAAAGATAGCGGGGTAAACGATGTCTAGCGTATTGAAATACATCTCGGAAAGAATATTAAGCGAAAATATTTCGGCTGAAGATGATTCCGAAGATATTACGAAGTTTCTTGATGACTGGGACAAAAGGCTCTCAAAGGGTTTCAGCGGGGAAATGCACAGGAGACTCTGCGATAACTCCAAGCCTATTTACACCGTAATGCGCGAAGGGTGCGCCGTTCTTGACTGGCTTCTTTGCGAGGAAACTTATCACGTACAGCTTACAACGCAGATACGCGAAAGGCTCGCAAAGATTCTCAGAATTATTGACGGAGCAAATGAACAGATTTAACCGCAAATTCAACGCCAGACGCAAGAACATGGA
This sequence comes from Synergistaceae bacterium, assembly GCA_017448375.1. Lineage (GTDB taxonomy): Bacteria > Synergistota > Synergistia > Synergistales > Aminobacteriaceae > JAFUXM01. The sequence continues at coordinate 2,989 of JAFSLR010000070.1, forward strand.
ACGCTGGCGCAACATTGTGAACAAGCTCTCAGAGTTCGAGGGCCTCATAAATAACTATGACGGTGCATCACCCGATGAGGTTCGGATTCTGAGAGTCATTCACAGGGGGCTGTATGAGTTTCAGGTTATGGCGAAGGATCGGTTAAAGGAGGTTGAAAATATTGACGGGTTTCTACGGTAAGACATACAGGTATAAAGATAAGGTTATCGGGGTTTGCGAAACATTGAATCCCGATTCTTACATGATAGGTCATGCGACAAAAGGCGGACATAAGCGCGTTAAGAACTTGCCCATATTCGGAAGCATTGAGGAAGCACAGAATGCTCTTGACGATTATGCGAGGGCTAAAGGACTTCTGGAGGCCTCAGTATGAAAACGGCGGTCAAGAGCGCGTCAAAATGGTTAATCGAAAAGGCCAGCGAGAACAAAAAGCTCAATCCGATTCCCTTTGCACTGTTTCAGAAAATTTTAGGCAAGCAGATCGAATGGGCTAAATCTCAGAGAGGCGTAACGATTAACTTTGATGAATTAGCTGAAGCAGTCAGAACCGAACTCCTGAAGCACGGAATTTACACAATGTCCGCTGACGGAAAAAGACAGGGTTCACTCTTCAACGATACGAACGCAGAGCCGAATAACGACTTTTCCCCGCTCACGCTCGCACTTGATGACGGAACACTGACCGCGATTTTCGGCTGGCTTCATTCGACTTTCAACAAGGCTAACGCTGAGGGCATTAAGGAATTGCGCTTTTCTGTCAGTGCAGTAAAGGAGTTCGGCAATGTTTAAGCGTACTCCGGGTAAATGGGGCTGGACGTTCGCTAGCAAAGGCTCAGACCTGAAAATAATAATTATCGTGAAGGATGAGAATGAGGACAACGGAACCTTTGATTTTGCCGGAGAACCTCTCAAACCTACAGT